>JADYZS010000471.1 GCA_020853075.1 Anaerolineae bacterium
AGGAAGATGCTCCCCACCAGGCTGCCGGTAGAGAACCGGATCCGGCTGCAATAGAACTCGTGTCTATGGATCATGAATCACGTTCCTCTTTAATTCCCACGACTCGGGGTAGGCGTCGGCGTCGGCGGTTCAGGCTGGGACCGCACCACCTGCACCCTCAGCGGCTCGCTTTCATGGCTCACAACCACTTCGTGGAATTTACCTTCGTCATCCACCTCCACCACGCGCACGGTAATGAAAACCTCGCCGGGAGCCCATTCATCAACCTTTATTCCAGCCCTTCTCTCTTGCCGCAACTCGGTGTAGAAGGGAGTGGCCTCCCCCGCCCGGAAGAAGCGCACGTCGTAACGCCAGTTCTCCCTCAGAGTTGGTTCCCAATCCCAGAGGATCTCCAATCCGCCAAAGGTATTGAAGCCAGGAGGCGGGAAGGTGATGCTCGGCGCGGCCAGCGGGGTCGAAGATGGCGTGGGCGCAGGCGGACGCGGCGTGAATGTGAAGGTTGGCCGCGGCACGCCGGTATTTGTAGGGGCGGGTGTAACAGGCTGATCAACCGGCGTCCCGCCGACCTCCCGCGTGGACGCGACGCTACCGGAGACCACAGACGTGCTCGTGGGGGCTATCAACGACTCCGGGGTGATTGTCCCGGCGGTGACAGCGACCATGCTGGCCGTGGGCGCAGGCGTGGTTTCGGGCGGCTTGCCCGTGATGACGAGGGCCACCACAACAACCAGCGTCAAGCCCGCGCCCCCCAGGACGGCGGGGAGCACGACGGTGCTGCTCACTCCCCCACCGGCTCTCAGAGCCAACACGGTCACATTGTCGGGCGAGCCGCGCTGGTTCGCCAGGTCGGTCAGCCGCCGCGCGGCCTGCTGCATCGTGCGGCTGGACATTACAACCGACGCGATCTCGGTGGGTGAGACCAGATTGCTCAGGCCGTCGGTGCAAAGGACGATCCGGTCACCGGGCAACAACTTCTGCGGCGGGCCCACGTAAGGCTCGGCGGAGGGCTGGATACCCACGGCACGGCTGAGGATACCCCGCATATCATGACCGTTCAGGTCACTCTGCCTGAGAACCCCCGATTGTAGGAGATCGGCGGCGACGGTGTGTTCCTGGGAAAGTCGCTGGACCTCACCCTGCCGCACCAGGTAGATGTGACTGTCGCCGACGTTCGCCAGGTACAACTCTTCGCCGCGCACGACCACCGCGGCGATGGTCGTACCCATCTTCTCTACCTCGGGATGGCCGACCTTGGCTTGCAGGATATCGTTATTGGCCGCCTGGATGGCCTGGGCTAACCCTACGGCCACGTCGGCGCGCGGCGCGGCGTAGTACTCTCTCATCATACGAGCAACGGCGATCTCGCTGGCCTGCTCGCCGCCATGATAACCGCCCATGCCATCGGCCACAAGGCAAAGGAAGCCGTTGCGGGCGACCTGCACCGGCTTCAGGCCGGCAGGTGGCACGGCCAGGCGATCCTGGTTGTCTTTGCGCGTCTTACCCGGCTCGGTCACGTAGCCTACGTCCAGCCGCATGATCGTCTCCCTTCGGATTCGTCTATGGTTTCATGGCCCCGTACACTCTATCAGCGGTTCCGGCACCCATCCTTCACAGATCTGACCTTTCGGCGTCACATAATGCACTTTAAGCCAAAAGGCACTACCGTAGTGAGTCTCATCTCCACGCCTCCGCTCTCCCATGAACGTAACCTGGTCGCCGACGTACAGTTCGCAGCCTACCGGGCCAGAAAGTTGCCTCCGCTCACGGTACACGTAGGTGACCACCTGCCCCTGATCCACGATGCGCACGAGGTTTCCTTGCCTGCACGGCCCTGTCGGCCTCGGCGTTGGCGCGGGAGACGACGTGGGGGCCAGGGTTGAAGTCGGTAGTAGCGCATCTGCCCCATAGGTTGGCGTGACCGTCGGCAGCGGCGCGAGGACTGTCCTCGCAGTGTCCAACGGCGCATGGGTGCCGGTCGCCCCGGGGCCGGTCGACGGCAGAGGCGATGCCGTCGCCGCAAGTGTGGGAGCGCGCGGTTTCACCGCTACAACCGGGGTCGTCGGCGCGGGGCGCGGCGGACGCAAGGAGCGATAAAGTACCCCGGCCCCCGCGGCGATCAAGAAGAGCGCCGAGAGCACCAGCACACCCCCTGCCAGCAGGGCCGGCGCCGGCAGCACCGACAACGGACGCACGACCTGAGGGGGTGCGCTCTCCTCCGGAGCCTGCCCGGGCATCCGGGCGACGATGACGGTCACGTTGTCAGGGCTACCGCGTTGGTTGGCAAGGCTCACCAGTTGCTGCGCGGCCTCCTGCGGTGGGAGCGAGCCCGCTGCCTGCCCCAACTCCTCCTCGCGCACGACGTTCGTCAGCCCGTCGCTGCAAAGAAGCACCATATCGCCGGGAGCGAGGGAAACCACCGCCAGGTCGGGCGCGACGTCGGGCTGTTGGCCCAGTGAGCGCGTCAAGACGTGCCGCCGTTCGTGGGCCTCCGCCTCTGCCGTAGTAATGAGGCCCTGGCGTTGCGCGTCTGCGACCCAGGTGTGATCTTGCGTCAGGAGGTGCAGGCCCTCCTGCGAGAGAAGGTAGGCCCGGCTATCGCCCACGTGGGCCACCAGGAGACGGTTCCCCAGGATGATCGCCGCGACCAATGTGCTCCCCATCCCGGCCAACCGGGGGTCCTCGGTAGAATGACGATAGACGGTGACGTTGGCCTCCTGCACTGCCCGCGCCAGGCTCCCGGACCGGTCGCCATCATCGTCGGCATAATACACGGCGAAGAGGGTCGCAATGGCCTGGCGGCTGGCCGTCTCGCCCGCAGCGTGACCGCCCATGCCATCGGCCACGGCCAGGAGATACCCTTTGCTCGCCAGGTCTTCCTGATCGGGCCCGCGCGCGTCCACAGGCCCGGAAACAGCGCCCCAACTGTCCTCATTGCCGGGCCGCTGCCGGCCTGTGTCGCTCGCCGCGCCGATGTCAGGCGGTGGCAACGAAACCATCAATTGCCTCAGTCACTCACTAAGATCATAATCGGAACAGTCCGACGCCCGGTTCACGTGCCTGGCAACCCTATGGGGAGGTCAAATATACCTTATTCTGATAACGCCTCGCATCATCGCTGAACCCGCCTAGCACGTAGATCCTGTCATGCCATACAACTGCCGAATGATCGTGTATGGGTTGGGGTATGGGCCTGGTTTCACTCCAGGCTCCTATGCTCCCATCTTTATTTACCGGAGCATAGAAGCTCCACGCCTGTGACTTGCCACTTAGGCCACCGACTACATACAAGAAGCCTTTGCTAATCAGCGCAACGTGGTTACCCATCGCCTTAGGCAAAGGCGTCGCAGCGTGCCAAGGAGCCAGTCGCCCTTCAGGATCGATGTCGGCATAATAGACTCCGCGCGACCACGATGTTACCCGATCAAATGAGGCTCCGGCAACGGCATAGACCCGTTTGCCCTGTACAACGGCTGACAGCCAACTCAATGGCTCAGGTAGAGGCTCCGTAAAATTCCAATCGCTCAGATCACCGTTTGAACGAGAAGAAGCATAATAGACCGACTTTTCATTGCTGATGCCGCTATGTCCTCCGAGAACGTATATCTTGTTGCCGCTGGTTACGGCTGCCGGAGCAACTAATGCGACAGGCAACGCTGTGCTGATACTCCACGGGGCCAACGTACCATCTGAATTGATCTTAGCACGATAGACATCCTTTGAGGGCGAGCCATTCCGGACACCTCCGAGCACGTACAAATGCCCATTGGCGACTGTGGTTGCGTGGTAGTGAACAGGGTTAGGCAATGGGGAAGTCTCCCGCCAGTTCCCTATGGTGCCGTCTGGTTGTATAGGCGCGTAATAAACCTTTGTGCGGAAGTAGCCTGGTGGCCCCTCACCACCGGCCATGTATATCGCGTTACCGAAAATTACCGCGGGCGAATGCCCAAAGGCTTCAGGAAGAGCGGTTGTTTCGTTCCACGCACTTATGTCACCCCTTAGAGGCGTCGGGGTAGGCGCCGGCGGTTCAGGTTGGGGCCGCACCACCTGCACCCTCACTGGCTCGCTTTCCCGGCTCACATCTACTCCCTTGTATTCACCCTCGTCATCCACCTCCACCACACGCACGGTAATGAAAACCTCGCCGGGCTTCCACTCATCAACCTTTATCTCAGCTCTCCTCTCTTTCCGCAACTCAGTGTAGAAGGGGTCGGCCTCCCCCGCCCAGAAGAAGCGCACGTCGTAACGCCAGTTCTCCTTCAGAGCCGGTTCCCAATCCCAGAGAATCTCCAATCTGCTAGAGGCTCTGAAGTCAGGGGGCGGGGAGGTGATGCTTGGCGCGGCCAGCGGGGTCGGAGATGGCGTGGGCGCAGGTAGACGCGGCGTGAGAGTGAACGTTGGTCGCGGCACGCTGGTATTCGTAGAGGTGGGCGGGAGTGGCGTCGCAGTGCTAATGATGATGTCTTGCGTGCACTCTACCAGTGGTTCCGGCACCCATCCTTCACAGATCTGACCTTTCTGCGTCACGTAATGCACGGGAAGCCAGAATATACTCCCATACGTCTGCTCGCCTCGCTCTCGCCCACCCATGATCGTAACCTGGTCGCCGACGCCCAGTTCGCAGCCCATCAGGCCAGAAAGTTGCCTTCGCTCACGGTAAACGTAGATGAATATCTGCCCCCGATCCACGATGCGCCCGAGGTCCCCCTGCCTGCATGGCCTTGTCGGCCTCGGCGTTGGCGCGGGAGGCGTGATGGTTGGCATCGGCGCGAGCGCTTTCCTGGCAGCGTCTAAGGGTGTCTGGGACGCCGGTACGTTCGTTCTTATGGCAGCGACGTTGCTGGTAGCCGTAGGGGTAGGTTGTTGGTTTGCGACGGCCAGGGCTGACACGACCAGCACCAGACCCGCGACCGCCAAAACCGCGACAAACGCCACTGGACTTCCCTTCCTGTTCTTCCTCCTAACCGGCATCCCCACCATCGTCGGCGGTTCCAGCATCGCTTGCAGCGCCGCGGCGAACTCGCCCGCGCTGCGCTAGCGCCGCGCCGGGTCCTTCGCCAACGCCTGCAACACAATCCCCTCTACGGCAGACGGCACGCGGGGGTTCACCTGGCGCAAGGGCTGCGGCGGGTGGTGCTCGTGGGCATAGAGAACTGCCGAGGGTGTGTCTCGCTCAAAGGGCGCGTGCCCCGTCAGCAGCTGATAGACCACGCATCCCAGCGCATAGATATCGGCCGCAGGCCCCACCGAGTGGCCTGTTATCTGCTCCGGCGACATATATTCCGGCGAGCCCATCACCATTCCTGTCTGCGTCAGGGAGCCCCATCCTTGCGCGCGGGCGATACCGAAGTCGGTGAGGATGGCCTGGTCACCGGACGTCACCAGAACGTTGGATGGTTTGACATCCCGATGGACGACGCCGCGGGAGTGAGCATAGTCCAGGGCCGAAGCCACCTGCGTCGCGATGTGAGCGACGCGGGCCAACGGCAATGGTCCTTCCTGGGCGATAATCTGAGCCAGGCTTCTCCCCTCCACCAACCTCATCACGATGAAGGGCTGCTCTTGCCACTCGCCGATCTCGTAAATGGGGACGATGTGCGGATGCTCCAGCGCGGCCATGATCTGAGCCTCGCGCCGGAAACGGGTCATCAGGTCCGGGCCCCCCGCCGCCTGAAAGAGCTTCAAGGCGACGGGACGCTGAAGCGCCAGGTCCACAGCGCGATAGACAATCCCCATCCCGCCGCGGCCGATGAGCCCCTCAATCTGATACTTGCCGATGCGCTGCCCCACAAGAGATGCCATGTCAGCCCTCTGATTCCCCTATCCGCAGCCGGGTGGCGGTGTCATGGGATAGACGTGCTCGTCGTATCGGTCGTTGTGCCAGATAGGGGAAACAAACAGCTTCCCTTCTTCAACTTGCACGCGAATGTGGCCGCGCCAGCCGTCGTCGCTGTAGTCCATGAACTCCCACACGCCGGGGTGGAGTTGCAATAAGAGCCGTCCGGGGACGTCGCCCTGCTTGGCCGCAAGGCGCCAGGTCACCTGGCCTGAAGTCCCTATCTGCTCTATCGTCAGATCGCCGCCGGTGTGGTTCTCAATGAGCAATATCCCCTTCCCCGACTCCGGCATGGCGAACCAAGGGGGGCAGGTTGTTTGTGAAGCCAGGATAGGAGCCGGAGTAGGGGTCTGCATCGCTGGCGTCGCCGGCTCTTCTGTTAAGACGCGCGGCGTGGGCGGGAAGGTGCGGACCGGCGTAGCCGTTGGAGCCACGGCGGGCAATGTAGGGGAAGGGACGGCTTTCGTTACCGTTGCCGTCGGCGCAGGAAGGCCGGTCCCAGCCGGGATGGATCGCCCGGTGCCGGTCTTCGTGAGCGTGGTAGGGCCCTGGATCTGCGCCAGCAAGTCGGGCAGGAACTGCATTGCCAGGGCCAACACGGCAATAAACGCGGCAGCCCCCACGATCACCCTCCACGTTGCCTTCAGCATCCCCCTGCTGGGCTGGTGTGGCCCAAAGGCCCGCTCCAGGCCAACGAGGAGATCATCCATCCGTTGATAACGGTCTGCCGGTGCTTTCGCCAACGCCTTGAGCACCACCTCATCCAAGGCCGGACTCAGGTGAGAATTGTATGAACGGGGGCTGGGCGGCGGCGTGTTCGTGTGCATGTAGGCCACCGCCCAATCGTTTTCGGCCACGAAGGGAAGATGCCCCGTTAGCATCTGGAAGAGGACGATACCAAAGGAATAGACGTCACTGCGCTGGTCCGCGACGCCCCCTTGCAGAACCTCCGGCGCGGCCGTACCAAAAGTGAATAACTGGCGCTCGGCCTGGACGTCCTCAGATGTGGGGCGCGCGATGTCAAAGTCGCAGATTTTCGCCTCGCCGCGCCTGTTGAGTAGGATATTGGATGCTTTAATGTCCCTGTGAATGATCCCCTGGTCGTGGGCAGTGGCGAGGGCTTCTCCTATCTGGAATGCGATCTGACGAGCCCGTGACAGGGGAAGCGGGCGCCCTCGGGAGAGAAGGCTTTCCAGAGAGCCACCGTCCATGTATTCCATGACGATGCAATAGTTCTCGCCTTCAGCGAAGGAGCCGCCAAAGGCGACGATGTTGGGATGGCGTAAGGATGCCAACATTTGCGTATCGCGAGCGAAACGCCGCAAGAGCGGGCCGGCCTGGCCTGCCGGAATGGGAAATACCTTCACCGCCACCCGCTGCTTTGTGTATAGGTCAAAGGCGCGATAAACAATACCAACCCGCCCGCGAGGGCTGATCTGCCTTTGCAGATGATACCGGCCCTGTAAGACGTTGCCGATCATCGCCCGACTCCGCCAAGAAAGCGCAGTGTCGTCCGCCCTACCCGGATTTCGTCGCCGTGCCGGAGGGCTTTCTGATCCACCTTCTCACCATTAACGAAAGTGCCACCCGTACTCTCTAGGTCGGTCAGCACCCAGGCATCGCCCCGCCGGTCCAACCGGGCGTGGCGGCGCGAGACCTGAGGATCCACCAGATGGACGGTGCACCGTGGGTCGCGCCCGATCTCACCGCCTGCGGGCGGAATAACGTATTGCTGCGAGCGGGAGGCCAGGTAAGCAGGTCCTGCGCTGATGGCAGAGGCCGGGCCCGGTCTCCCAGGAACCTGGAAGATCAATTCCGTATCTCCCACGCGGATCTTGTCACCGGGGAGGAGCCATTTCTGCCGTATCGCCTCGCCGTTGACATAGGTGTGATTCAGGCTCCTCAGGTCGGTGAGGACGTAGCCGGACGCGCGGCGGACAATCTGCGCGTGGCGGCTTGAGACCTTCGGGTCAGACAAGGGGAACGAATTGCGCGGGTGGTGTCCGATGGTGAAGACGCGTCCGCGCACCCGAACAAAACCGGGGCCTTCGGGCGCGCGCGGTTTGTTCCAGATCAGGATCGCCTCGCCTCCCTTCGCGCTGGTTTGATAGATGAACAAACCGGTTCCCAGCCCGGCCAGGATGGCGGCCACCAAGGCGAAGAGCGATCCCCCGAACCAGGACCCCGGCGCAACGCCCCGCACCGAGGCGATGACGTCGTAGGGGATGACGCCTTCGGGCACATCTACGCCATGCACCTGAACCCGCCAGTCTCCTGCCTGGGGACTGCGGATGATAAAGTAGGCGGGCGGCTTATCGGTGAAGAGGCTCGCCCTGGGGTAATGCGCATCCACCAGACGCCCGCGAGGGTCGGTCAGACGCAAGTCCAGATAACTCCCCGGCCAGTCTAGCGTCAGATGGAGCTCTCCCTGGCCGGATGGGACTTTTATCTGGCCCGCCGTGACGGTCTCTCCTTGCGCCACCTGACCCTGAAGTTCGCCGATGATCTGGCCGGTGGCTTCGTGGCGCAGGCGAATGTAGGTGCGCGCCAGGGCAACGGGGGTATCTGCATAACTGTATGCGCCGCAACCGGAGCGTATGGCGATCTCCTTCAGCAACCCTTCGTCCAAATCGCCCGGCGCGCCAAAACCGACTGTATAGATGCAGGTGCCTGCCTGCGCGGCCTCCTGCACCGGGCCGGCCAGGATCTCCTGTCCCACAGGCCCTACCGTGCGGACACCGTCGCTGAGGAGGACGATGATCTTCTTAGCGCCGGGCGGAGCAGAAGCCAGAGCCTGGTTGGCGATTTGTAGCCCTGCGCCGATGTTGGTCTCTTGTTGAGGCCGGAGGTTCTGAATGGCGCGGCGAACGGCGTCGTAGTCCGTCGTCAGAGGCAGATCCAAGCGTGCGTCTGTCGTGAAGGTAGCCAGCGCGACCTGATGCGAAGCCGATCCGGCCTGGCTCTCTCGCTGGATCATCCTCACGACGACGTCTTCGGCGGCTGCTTTGGCCGACTCAATCTTGATCCCGCCGCTCCAGTTTTTACCCATGCTACCGGAGACGTCAAAGACCAGCACCGTCGCCGTTCCTGCTCCCTGGGGAACCGGCCTGGTCGTTAATGGTACGACGTGGACACGCTGCGTTACCTCGCGGCCGCAGGCATTAACCGACCGCACGGTAAAGATGTAGGGCTGGCCCGGCTGGAGCGGGGCCACTAAGACGGTGTGATCTGTTACCAGCAGCGGGTTCACGTATTGCTGCGTCCGGCCACCTACCAGGCCATATACCTCTGTCGTGGCCGGGAGGTTCGTTTCCCAACCGATGACGGCGCGATCGGGCTCGCCGGACAGCACCGCAGGTTTCACCTTCCAGGCGAGGGCCGCCGTCGCCTCACACAAGGTGGTCTGCGTGAAGTAGCCGGACTGCAATAGCATCGTGTAGGAGCGTCCGTTAGCCGTCAGGGAGAACGTCCGGTGGTCATCCGAGGCGAGAACTAATCCGACTTGAAATGGGAAGAGAGTCACTTCCCGATCCATCCCATAGGCCAACGGCGGACCGTCTGGCACAGACAGGGACGGGGTATCGTTCTGATTCCAGGCTATGACAGGAGGAATGGCGACGTTCTGACTGGACAGGTCGGTTATTTTGATCTCGGTTTTCGCCGTCTCGCCATTGCCGTTCACATAGCGAACGGATAGACCAGTGCGTTTCGTACCCTGGTAGGGATCCTGGCCGGGCTGCACGATGCGAATGCCAACCTGGCTGACACTATAGAGAGCTCCATCCAGGAAGTGATGGAGCAGACCGCTGATGACCGTGGTATCACGGTTCTCAATGAGAGGGTACGGGCTAATGAATAGCAACGTATATGACTGGCCTACCAAGGAGGCGTGGTTCTTTTGGACCGCGACCAGCGGAATCCTATGATCCAGCAAACTGGCCGAAATGAGATCCACAGCACCATCGTTGACGCTATCGGTCACCACACATCCCTGGATCGGCAGCGCCGTCATGGGGGTCTCAGTGCCAATGACGGAGAGGAGGTCACGCTGAGGCGACAGGTCGGCTGGGAAGGGAGACTGGTTCAGGTCCCACATAAAGCGACTCCCCATCGCGATCTGCTTGAAGGCTGGCTCTTCACGGTAATCCGATCTGAAGAACCCCTTGATCCACTCTCCGATCTTACAGTCTGGGTCATGATAAGTTCCCGACAAGAACTGGGCAACCACAAATGACCCATAATGGGGCGAGCTGAGGCTGACCCATTTGCGGACGTTGCCCCGGTAGGGCTGCACTTCCGCCGTCTCCTCATCGTTGCCCAGAAGCCCTAACCCTTCCAGATAGGCGCGGGCCACCAGCCCGCCCATGCTGTGGCCTACCAGGTTCGCCTGGCGGCCCGGATACCGTATCAGGATGAGATCCAACGCCTGGCCCAGGAGTCCTGCCGTCAGGCGGATGTTCTGGTCACCGGGGTAGTAAAACTGCCATACGTCGTACCCCAACGACCGCAACTGGCCGGGAATCTCTGTCCAGTAACCAGCCTGGCCGTGCAAGCCGTGTACCAGGACGACCGGGTCGCGGTCGGGATGAACGATGGGATTGCCCTGAACGTCCACCTGGGGTTCCAGGACGAAGACCTGCTTATCCACCCCGTCGGCGACGTTGTACTTCCTATCCTTCTCTGTCCACAGATCGGATTCCACATATACGTACACCTCCTGCACCAAAGGAGAATCCCAGTTGCGCTCCCATTCCTTGTAACAAAAGGTCCACCAGGCGTTGATCCACCCCTGGCTGGTCTGCGTGCGAAAGAGGAGGGTAAAAACATCCTTCTCCGGGTCCGAGGGCTCCATTTGGAGCAAATCGTTCGCCGGGATGGAGGCTACGCCTACCTGAACCGGATAGACACCCACGAAGTCTTCGCCCGGCCTGCGGATGGCGACGCCGTCGTCGCCGTCCCTGTGTTTCTCCCACTGAGATTTACTGATGATGTAGAGTTCCCCGTTCATAGGCTCGGCCAGGTTGCCGGGCATCGCCGCGTTGACCTGGACGACAAGGCCGAGGGTCGACGGTTGAGCAGCGACCGGGAAGCCGCTGCCGAGCCAAGCGATGGCAAAAAGAGAGGAGAGCGCGGCCCGAACGATAGAGAGAAAGGGTCTGCACGGTTGAGACAGGGACGTTTTGCTGAGGCTTGCCATCTTACCTACCCTCCGCGGAGACGATGCTGCCTCTTGCGCCAGGCTCGTAGAAGGCAGAGAATCAGACGGCGGCCATGGCCAGGCGAGGCATAGCCGCACTCCACCGTGGCGGCTGCCAGAGCGCGTGGGGCGGCGCGGGCACCAACCGCGCCACGATAACGGTGACGTCGTCCACGGCCTGGCGCGCCCGTGCCCGCTCCACGAGGGCGCGTGCGGCATCGGGCGGCGGGTAGGCTACGCTGAGCCAACCTATCTCGCCCGGCGTCAGCCGGTCCGACAAGCCATCGGTGCAGAGAACCAGGATGTCGTCCGGTTGAAGGCGCAGCGAGACGGCATCGGCCTTCACGGAGAGCCTGCTCCCCACCGAGCGTAGAAGAACATGGCGATAGGGATGGTTGGCCGCCTCGTGGGGGCTCAAGAGCCGCGCGGCCACGGCGTAGGCCGCCCAGGAGTGGTCCCGGCTCAGGGTATAGACGCGGCCACGCCGGATCAGGTAAGCAGGGCTATTCCCTACGTTGGCGATGACCAACTGCTGGCCGCGGACGACGGCTGCCGTCATCGTGGACGCCATGCCCCGGTAGGCCTCGTAGTAGTACCCTGTGCCATATATCTGCGCGTTGGCCCTGAGCACACCTTGCACCAGGCTGCGTCGCGGGTCGCGGGTGGGGTCCCGATAATAGGCGTCAAAGAGGGTGGAGAGGGCCATTTGGCTGGCCGTCGCGCCCGCGCGATGCCCACCCAGACCATCGGCCACGGCGAGGAGAACCCCCTTCCGCTGCCGGACGGCAGGATGCGGTGGGACCCAGTGGCCTCGCCAATCCTGGTTCTCACGGTGATAGGTTCCCGCGGTGCTCAGGCTGCTGATCCAGGGATACAGGTTCATTTGCGCTCCGATGACTCTAGCGGCCCTCCGGCGGGCGTGGCGTATCCGTCGGCGCGGGCGTCCCGCTGCCCTGCCCCATCGTGGTCAACGGATGGACGCAGCGCGGGCCGTTGCCGAACTCAAAACAAAGAGAGTACTTCGCCAGCGTCGGCGGCCCTTCGCCCCGATAGACTCGCACGTAGTATTTGCCGGTGGATTGCGTTCCCACCTGGACGTGCTCGTTCGCATTCCCAGGGTTGCCGCTGAAACCGATCTGGGCTTTGTTTTCGTTATACAGCACCAGGTTGTAGTTGGAGCCGGAGGGGACATTCCACAGCCACCCTTCAATTGCCCCAGAAACGCCCAGGTCAAAGTAGTAATAGTCCTCTTGGTCGTTGGGCGGCGGGAAGAGGCCGAGGAGCGTGACGCCAGAAGAGGTGGGCCACGCGCTGCTGAAATCGTCGTTGGGTTCGTAGGGGTCTATGGGAGCCGGAGCCCATCTGCGCATAAGAAGGGGAATATATGCGTGAAGACCGGTGAAGCGTAGGATAAGCAAGCCGCCATACCCATCGGCGATGTAGATATACTCGCCTGCGACCGCCACGCCAGCAGCATACCCTGGCGTGTTGTAGTAGCCAACCTCGGTGGGGGCAGCAGGGTTAGCGACGTTGATGATACGCAAGCCCCCCCACCCATCGGCCACGTAAGCGTAGTTTCCTGCGACCGCCACATCATAAGCACTCACCGACCTGTAGAACCCTGCCTGAGTGGGGGCAGCGGGGTTGGCAATGTTAATGATACGCAGGCCAGTAGCATCGGCTACATAGGCATAGTTCCCCTTCACCACCACGTCAAAAGCACCCGCTGGCGTGTCATAGAATCCAGCCTGAGTGGGGGCAGCGGGGTTGGCAATATTAATGATGCGCAGGCCTCTATCATTATAGGCTACATAAGCGTAGTTTCCCGCAACCGCAACGCCTATGGCGTTTTTCGGGGTATCATTGTATGGAACATTGTAGAAACCGGCCTCTGTCGGTGCAGAGGGGTTCGCCACGTTGATTATCCGCAACCCACCAAACCAATCGGCCACATACGCTTTGGTGCCCGCCAATGCGACGTCATGAGCTTCGACAGGCGTATCGTAGAGTCCTACCTCTGCTGGCGCGGCCGGGTTCGCTATGTGTATTACTCGGAGACCACTGTAGCCATCCGCTACGTAGGTATGACTCCCCGTTACCGCCACAGCGGCGGCGAGAAAAGGGGTATCACAGACGCCTGTCTCGGTTAAAGCAGATGGGTTTGCGACATTAATGATCCCTAGGCCGGCTTCCCCGTCCGCTATATAGGCGTAGCTCCCCACCACCGCTACGTCTGTAGCAGATCCTTTCGTGCCAAGCAAACTAGCCTGGGTGGGAGCAGCGGGATTCGCGATGTCGATAATGCGTAAACCTGCATTCCCATCGGCCATGTACGCGTAAATCCCTGCCACCGCCACGTCCTCAGCATGTCCCCGCAAGCCGTAGTAAAAGCCGACTTGTGTGGGGGCAGCGGGGTTGGCGATGTTGAGGATGCGCAGGCCAGAATAATCATCGGCCACATAAGCGTAGTTCCCCACTACCGCTACACCCTGAGCATACCCCGGCGTGTCGTAGAAGCCTACCTGATTAGGAGCAGCGGGGTTGGCGACGCTGATGATGCGCAAGCCAGAATAATCATCGGCCACGTACGCGTAGTTCCCCGCCACCGCTACGCCCTCAGCATACCCCGGCGTGTTGTAGAACCCGACCTGGGTGGGGGTAGCAGGGTTAGCGATGTTGATAATGCGTAGACCCGCTGCAGAAGCGGCTACATAGGCATAGTTACCCATTACAGCCACACCCTCCACCGCGTCAGGTAGTACCTCACTGCGCCCCACCACGGTGGGGTTGGCCGGGTTGGAGACGTTCAGGATAACCAGGCGTGGCCCCACACCGATGTAGGCATAATTCCCCTGCACTGCTACCGCATAGGTAGCACCACCGATCTGGCCTACCAGTTCCACATTCCAGGCATCCACCGCAGGCGCGGCCGGGGCCGTCTCCTGCCCTGCGCTCTGCGTTGCCGGCAGGGCAAAGGCCAGGAGACCTACCAGCGCGATCACAATGGCCTTGCGGTTCCGGGTGTGATCCTGCATAAACCTTCCTCTCACTTCCCCACGCTCCGCAGAATTCCCCGCGCCAGGTTGATGGGCCGCACGTAGCCCAACTTCCCGCTCAACTGCGGGTCCACCAACCCCGCCGTCGGCACGCCCACCAGACAGCCCGCCTGGTCCAAAGCCAGGCCGCCGGAGTTACCACGACTGATCTCGGTGTCGGTCTTGATCCACCCCTTGCTCAGGGTATCGTCGTCCAGGAAACCCGAAACGATCCCTTGCGTCAGGGTCACCGTCTCGCCGCCAGTGCCGGGGAAGCCGATGACGCTCAACGTGTCGCCGATGTGCACCCGGTCGCTATCGCCGATGGGGATCGCCGGAAGCCGCAACGAGGCGGGGAGCGGGTTTCCATCGGCATCTGCGAATATCCGCAACAACGCTAAATCCAAGGCGCGGTCGTGGTCTATCAGGCGAGCGCGATACATGAACTCCGGCGGCTGGTCAGGGCTGGTGACATTCACGGCGATCAGAGAGAGCCCTTCCTGGTTGTAAAGCCGGCCCGTCTTGTCGGCGAATAGATGGTAATTGGTGAGGATATAGCCATCGGGCGAGACGATGCTGCCGGAGCCCAGGGACGCGTCCTCAACCCGGCTGCCGCGCATCACCGGCACGGCGATCTGCACGGCGGCCATGAGCCCCTGCTCGCGCGTGGCGCCCTGGCTGCACATCGCGACAGCCGGGGCTGCTGGCGTTGGTTGCCGGGTGATTACCTCGGAACCCGCGCCGGGCTGGGAGGGCGAATCCGCAGACAAGGTCAGGGCGACACCTAGAATGACAATGCCCAGAACCAAAAGCCCCCCAATCAGAAGTGCTTGCTGGCCCTGGGATGCCGGGAACGGCGACGATGGCCGTCTGGCTCCCCGCGTCTGGGCATAAGGCTTGTGCGTGGTCTGCACGACGAGGATCGTGCGCCCCAACCGCACCTGGTCGCCGGGCCTGAGGGCGGTGGGCTGCCGGACGAGTTGGCCGTTGACCCACGTGCCGTTGGTGCTCCCCTGGTCTTGTACGTAGCAGGAGCCGCCCTGCGACCAGACGAGGGCGTGATGATGCGAGACCTCGGCATCTGGCAGCACCACCTGATTCCCCGGGTCGCGACCTATCCGCACCCCCGCAGGCGTGATAGGGTAGCCCTGGCCCGACTGCGGATTCACCAGCCAGAAGGGTGCGGAGGAGGTAGGGATGCCGGATTTGTAACTCACGAGCGACTTCCTTGAGACGGGCGCGGCGTATCCGTCGGCGCGGGCGTTCCGTTGCCCTGCCCCATCGTGGTCAACGGATGCACGCAGCGCGGGCTGTTACCGTACTCAAAACAGAGAGAATATTTCGCCAGCGTCGGCGGCCCTTCGCCCCGATAGACTCGCACGTAGTACTTGCCAGGGGGCTGCACGCCTACCTGGACGTGCTCGTTCGCGTTCCCCGCGTTGCCCGAATAACCATCCTCCACCAGATTCTTAGCCTCGTTGTATAGCACCAGGTTGTAATTGGAGCCGACGGGGATATTCCACAGCCAGCCCTCAAGGGTGGCTGTGACGGTCGTAGTGAAGTGGTAAAAGTCTTCTTCATCGTTAGGAGGTGGGAAAAGGCCGTAGATTGTCTCTCCCGGGGGGATAGGCGTGGCCTGGCTGAATCTGTCATTTGGCTCGTAGGGGTCCACAGGCGGGGCGGTGAACGTTGGTGTGGGTGTTGGTGTCCAGGTCGGTGGAATCGTCGGAGTGGGGGTTGGCGTCGGGGTCAAGCCGTACAGGAAAACGGGAATGTGAACGTGCAATTTGCGCGGTGTGGGTGTAGGTGTATGTGTCCAGGTAGGGGTGTGGGTTAAGGTAGGGCTCGGCGTATCCGTCGGGGTGGCGGTCGGCGTGTCCGTCGGCGTTGCCCGGATAAACACCAGTTCCAGTTTCGGACGCAGCGTTGGGTTGGCCTCCTCCTGGCCGGAATAGAAATAGCCAATCGTCGCCGCGCCGGAGGGTGTGCCATCGGCCAGCAACTTTAAGCCGAAGTGCTGTTCCGGGGCGCGTACCCAGTCTTGCACAATCCCCGTCACGTTCCACCGTTTCCAGCCGCGGGACGCGGCGAGCGTCTCCAGTGCAGTCCCGACACCTTGCCGATCCCAGGGCACACCGTTCGCGCCCGCGCCGCTCCACAGGGTGCTGTTATTCGCCCGGCTCCAGGTCGCCTGGTATTCATCCCAAGCGCGATTCAAGGCATAGGCAGCCACCCGGAAGACGCCTGCGCTGTCAAACTTATGCTGATAGAGGAGAAGGTTGGCCTCCAACACCTGAGCATCGCGCGGAAGAGCCAGGCCACCCAGATCAAAATCAACGAGGACGGAACGGACCTCGCCGCTGCTGTCTATGTAGAGATAAAGGTTAGTGGCACTGCCACGCGGCGAGTTAGCCTGATAGCGGTCCAGGTGCGTATCACGAGCCCCCGTGTATCCATTTGCCCCTTGTTGAAGCACGACGAACTCGGCGCCGGGCGGCAAAGGAGTGGCCGTCGGCGTCGGCGTCGGGGTAGCGGGCAGATTGATCTGCAAACGAATGTCATCTACAAACGCCCCCGGATACGTAGAAAAAGAGGCATTGGACGAAAAGAGAAAGCCGATCCATACCTGGTTCTTGCCGAGCCAATTACTCAGGTTATAATTCGCCTCCTGCCATCCCCCTGAATCGCCGCTGGCGCTGGCCATGTAGAAATTGTACCCATCCTCCGATGCCCCGAAGCGCAGGTAGTCCCCGCCAGGCTCGGAGTTGTTGTTGTACCAGAACGACACCTGAACATCAACGGCGGAGGCAAGGCTAAAAGGCCCCCAGATCATCCACGCCCACATATTGTCCACGTAGTTGCCCCCGCAAGCCAGGCCGGCGCCGTTGATCCCACCTCCTGCCGACCAGGCGCTGAATGAACCGCTGTGCGGCAGACAAGAACGTTTGCCCCAGGTATAACCTACGGAGCCACTACTGAAGTCGCCGACCTGCCAAAAGCCGCTGGGGAAAGCCCCTTCAAAACCCTCGGTCATAAGGGTGAACCACCCTGTCATCCCTGCTGGCGCGGCTACCGGCTTCCGCTCCGGAAACGATACCTGTCCCGGCAGGCGCAACGTCACGCTGAGCGGCGGCTCCCCCTGGGGCGAGGCTCGCCAGGTGGAGAGAGAGTCGCCGGCCCCTTCATCGGCGAAAGGCATGGGAACCTCGCGCGGGGGCACCGGAGAGGAACGGCGCGCACGCCAATCCGGCCCGGCCCGGACGATAGCCACGCTCGCCAGCACCAGGGCCGCGGCCAGCAGGATAAAGAACAACAGGCGGGGTAACGCCCCGGTGAGACGCGTATTTGTTACAAGAGGGTGATGAGCGCTCACGTTGCCTCGCGTTCTTTACCGGCCATCCCTTCGCCGACCCCTTCTGATCCAGCGAGGGGCTGCCTCTATCGCAGCCAGCAAACCAACCGCAAGGAGCAAGGGGGGGCCGATGCCGCGTGTGCTCTGCGGCGACAGGAGACCCGGAGAGCCTGGCGGTCTCGGCGTGTCGGTAGGAGGTGGCACAGGTGTATCCGTCGGCGGTCTCGGCGTATGGGTGGGAGGTGGCACCGGCGTATTCGTCGGCGGTCTCGGCGTGCTGGTGGGAGGCGGCACTGGCGTATTCGTCGGCGGTTTCGGTGTGCTGGTGGGAGGCGGCTTCGGTGTATCCGTTGCCGGTTTCAGCGTATTGGTCGGAATTGGCATCGGTGTATCCGTCGCTGGTTTCGGCGCGGGCGTGTTGGTAGGAGGCTTGGACGTATCTGCCCCCGACCGTCTGATCATGACGGGCGGACTTTCCCGGCTAAGAACCACGCCGGTGAACCTCCCTTCAGCGTCCACCTCTACGACCCGAACGGTCACCAGGATCTCTCCAGCAGGCCACGAAGCGGGATTCACCGTGGCTTGGAGCCTGTTGGTGAGGAGCGTCCCAACGTAGGTGTCCGCCCCACGATGGAGAAAGCGGAGATCAAACCGCCAGTTGGATTGCAAAACCAGGGTCCAACTCCAGCGGACTTCAAAGAGCCCCGACACCGTGGCCCCGTTTTCAGGTGTAGAAATGATGGGCGCGGCCAAGGGCAGCGTTTGTGCCGTCGCTGTTGGAGTGCCCTTTGTGGGCGTGACAGAAGGAGAAACGACTGCCGAGGGAGTGAGTTGCCGTGTAAGAGTGGGGGTGAGAGTAGCGGTGGGCGAACTCGTCGCCGTGGCCGCAGGGGTCCCCACAGTAAGGGTAGGCGCGTTGACGACCTGTACCTGGGCGATCTTCTTTTCATCATAATTGCCGTCGCGCCGGATGACCCGCAAGCGGAGCGCGTAGGCCCCATCGGCGACGGTGGTCGTGTCCCAGTTTCCCAATAGTCCTACCTGGGGAACCTGGTTGTGGCTATCCAGGATCAGTACCCAACCGCTGTTCTCTGCCGGCTCGCGCGCGTAGGTCAGTTCATACCGATCAAAATCCGGGTGAGCCGCGGCTCCCAGGATATCTATCCGCCCACGAAGCGCGTCCGATGGCTGCGGTTTGGTGATGATCACGGCAGCGGTCCCGGCAGGGGTCAACGCGCCGGTAGGTGTCGGCGTGGGGGTGTCAGCAGGGGGTGGGGTCGGCGTATCCGCCGGCAGCGTCTCCAACCTGGCGACGGGCGCGGCGGGCGGGGTCGCGGCAATCGCAGCCGTCGTTGGCGTTGACGTTTCGCTGCCGCCCCTCCCTGCCAGCCCGACAATGACCCCGGCCACCGCCAACAGCCCGACCATGGCGCCACCCACCCGGGCCCAGACAGGGATCCGGGGCAGGGTCTTGGCCGCGGTGGGTTGGGTCGGTACACGCTGGCCGCCGGGCGTAGGCGTCGTCACACTGACCGCTCCGGGGACCGGCGTCATGGGGAAGTTGGCGTTCATCGGCGCTGCGCTGACGATGGTCGCCAGTTCATCGCGCACCGCCATCGGCACTTCGGGACGCTGCAACGTGCGCAGCGCCGCTGCCATCTCGCTGGGTACCTGGAACCTCTTGGCCGGGTCCTTCTCCAGAGCGCGGTTGACGATAGCTTCTACCTCTGAAAGCACGTCCACCCGCAGGCGATGGACGGGCACGGGCGGAGTCTCCACGTGTTGCACCATGATCGCCCAGGGTGTATCGGCCCGGAAAGGCACAACACCGGCCAGCATCTGATAGAGAACGACGCCTAACGAATAGATGTCGCTGCGGACATCTACAGGCCGGCCCGCCGCTTGTTCGGGCGAGACGTATTGGGGCGTGCCCATGAAAATGCCGGTCTGGGTCAGGGCGGCGGCACCCACCTCCTTGGCGATGCCGAAATCCATCACCTTGACCAGCCCCTGGGGCGTAATCATAACGTTCTGGGGTTTGATGTCGCGGTGAAGGATCTGCTTCTGGTAGGCCACTTCCAGGGCCTCGGCCACCTGAGCCGCGACATCCACCGCCTGCTCCTGAGACAGTGCGCCCTGCTCTTGCAATAGACGTTGCAGAGTGACACCCTGGACGAACTCCATGACTAGATAAGGGATGCCGTTCGCATCCCCTTGATCCAGAACGCGCACGATGTTGGGGCTGACGAGGGTCTGAGCGATGCGCGCCTCTTTGCGAAAACGCTCAATGTATTGGGGCATCTCCGCCAGATGCGGGTGCATTATCTTGATGGCGACGATGGTTCCGGAACGGGTATCTTGGGCCTGATAGACGGTTGCCATGCCGCCGCTGCCGACCTTGCCCAGAATCCGGTAGTGGTTCAGGCGCTGTTCCATAACTGCTGCATCATCTCTTTTCGTTAGCGCTGGCCGAGGCCCTTTACAGAGCCGACTTGAAAATGAGCACGGTGCGCCCCACCTCAAACCGATCCCCATCCATCAGGCGCACTCGCCCCGCCGGGCTGCCGTTGACTTTCGTCGGATTGGTCGCACCCATGTCCATCAGGTAAAACTGTGTCCCCTGGCGCTGGATCCGGGCATGCTGACGAGAGACCGCGGGATCGTCCACCACGATGTCACAATCGGTAGAGCGTCCCAACGTGACAACGTCGGCCCGCAAATCGTAGCGATAACCCGGACGCGGCAACCCTTCCATAACCAGCCACGCGCCCGCCACGGAAACCTCTCCCCGATCACCTGCGTACCCCTGACCGACGGCTACGGTATTCACCCCACCCATCCCCACCGTCGTCTCCCTGGTGCCGACGGTGGGATACCCCTTGGGGTCCGTAGTCCCTTCACTGAGCCATCCCGTGCTTTGATCGGGTAAGGGAGGCGCGCCGGTGGTAGATGGGCCAATGCCCCCAGAGGACAAGGGAGAGGAGCGTTGCCACGCGCCGGAGGGATAGGCCGCCAACCGGCGGGCCCGCAAGACGTAGAGCGCCCACACGAGGACCAGGACGCCAATCCCTATGAGGATCGCCAGGATGGCGACAGGGACTTCCAGGATCCGTTGCAAGAGCGTCTTCGCCGGAACCAACACGCGCGCCGGCCACACCTGCTCGCTGGCGACCCCCTGCGCGTCGTACACCTTCACCTTCAAGGCGAACTCTTTGGGCTCTCTCAGCCCTTCTACTGCCGTATCCCAGGTGAATTGGAAGGGCTGCTCGGTCTGTGTGCTGCGCAACTGGTCGTTGACGTAGTACTCAACGCGGGTAGCCAGGTCTGCCCGATCCAGCGAGGGACGGAAGGAAAGGACTCCCTTGATTTCCTGGCCTGCGGCGAACTCAGTGAAATCGGCTTCCTGAGCCGTCCCCGCCGGACGGAAGAGGAGCATCCGCAACCTGGGGCGGTCAAGGCGCACGGAGATTTCCGACTTGGCGATGGCCTCGGTGCCTGCGGCGGGGCTCACCTTGACGTCCAGAGTATATGCTTTGCCATCCGCCGGGATGCCCGCCTGATAGACCAGGAGATACTCC
>JADYZS010000472.1 GCA_020853075.1 Anaerolineae bacterium
GATGACGCCCGGCTGGACGGTGGCCTGCCTGTTCGGTAGGTCAATCGCCAGGATGCGCTTCATGCGGGTCAGGCTGATGACGATGCCGCCCTGCACCGGGATGGAACCGCCGCTGAGACCGGTGCCCGCGCCGCGGGGAAGAAAGGGAATCCTCTCCCGGTTCGCCAGTTTGACCACCGCGGCTACCTGCTCCGTCGTCTCCGGGAAGACGACGAAGTCGGGCCGGGCGCGATCCAGCGCGGCGTCGTATTCGTAGAGGAGCATATCTTCGGAACGGTGGAGCACCGCCCGCGGGCCGAGGAGGGCGGCGAGTTCACGCAGAACGACGGTCTTGTTCATCTCTGTTGACCGGAATTATACCGCAAAGAGGCGCGGTTGTCCAGAGTAGTACCGATTGGCTGAAATTGGCTTGCTATGCTATGATGGCCCCCAACCATGAAAGCCTATCTCGGCAAGATCGCGCTGCGCTACGATGGGGAGCGGGACGAGGTGCAGATACTACTGGCGAAGCCGGATGCGCGCCCGGCGCGCCAGGTGCAAACCCGCGCCCTCTTTGACCTGGATCAACGCCAGCGACTTGTGCGGCTGATCCTGAACGACAACAAGACCCTGCGCCTCGGCCTCGCCCTGACGCACCTGCAGACGGTCACCATCCCTGCAAAATGGACGTGGGGCTACGTCGCTTACGACGAGGTCGCGCGCGTCGCCCTCATCTACTGCGGGCCAGAAGAAGAGGATGGCCTGGGCCGGCAGATCAGCCGCCGGGCTGTGGTGGAGTTGGATGCCGAGGGGAAACTCCTGGCTATACGGGCTTCGTGCCGCGGCGGCGAAGGTGCCGGTATCCTGCGGGGCGCGGCGGCGCAAGGGTGAGGGGGCGAGATGCGCATCGGGGCGATGAACAACCCGCGCAAGAGCTTCAACCGATGGCCTGGCGCTCGCCCTCGCGATTCCGCCCCTCAAGCGCGCTCAAAACCACACTCGCCAACACCAACACGCCCCCCGCCAACTGCATCCAGGCCAGCCGCTCTGCCAACACCACGTAGGCTAATATCACCGCGAAAACGGGTTCCGCCGTGCCGATGAGGGATGCCTGCGCGCTGCCGATGCGCCGGATACCGGCGAACAGGAAGAGGCGTGCCAGGATGGTGGAGACCACCGCCAGGCCGATGATCGCCAGCCATCCCTCTACGGCAATAGCGGGCAGCGGCCCGCCGGCCAGAATCCGGCACAGCACCATCCCTACCCCGATGGTCGTCAGCACGTATAGAACGATGGTGGGAGATTGGACGCCCCGTGCCCGCAGTACAACCTGGCTGAGAACCAGGTGTAGCGCGTAGGCTACCCCTCCTCCCAGAACCATCAGAACGCCTGCCCGATCCGGTGCTAACTGGCCGTGCCTGCCGGTCAGCAGCACCAGCCCGGCAAGGGTGAGGCCTAGCCGTACGATGGTCTTAATCGTTTGATGCTCCCCGAGAGCCAGGAGCAAGAGGATGACGGAGAGGGGATAGGTATAGAAGACCAGGGAGGCGAGGGCAGCGTCCAGGCGCGTAAGGCCGGTGAAAAAGAGATCCGCGCTGGCAATGTTGGCGCTGCCGACGAGAAGGCATCCCACCACCGTGGCGGACGTTGCACGAATGTAGCGTTTTCCCAGCGTTAGGTAGCCGGGCCAGATGAGGATGGCAGCCAGGCCGAAGCGCAGGGCGAGCATTGTTAGAGGATCGGCCCCGGCGCGGTAGGCAAATTTGGCAAGGATTGATGATGCACCAAGACAGATGCCTGCCAGGAGAACAGCAACGATGCCCTGGTAATGGCGGAAGCGGGAGGAACGAAGGGCTTGCTTGCTGACGGATGACAACCGGATGGCTCTAACCATGCGGTGCAATCGCTGCCGGCCATGGCGCATCGGGAGGAAGAAGGTCAAACAACCCCACGTAGAAAGGGCGGAGATAGGGCGGTAAAAGGCGGATGTCGGCCATGCAGCCGGATGCCAGCCCGGCGTACATTTCCCAATCGTTTCGGTCGGTCAGGAAACCGGGAAAGCCCTGTTCCGGGAGGCCGTGGATGTAGCCGCGCGCCAGGCCGGCGATGCGCGCATAGGCCGGATCGGACTCAGAAGCGGCACGCTGGACGGCGCCGATCAGCGCGTCCTCCTGGCCGAGGCGCCGTGTGTGCCACCAGGCATGTGCCAGTTCGTGGATGGCGGCCTCGTATTGGGCCGTGTAGAGGTAAACCCGCTTCTCTTCTGGATGCCAGAAACCGCCGCCTGTGCTGCTGTTCAGGTTCCCGATCTCAAAACGGATGTTTTCGCGTAGCCATTTTCTGGCTACTGGGTTGAATGGGAAACGCGTGAATACGTCGACCAGGAAAGCCGCAACGCCCGTCGCTTCCGCAGCCGAAGGCCTCCGTTCTAGGTCCGTATCAGCAGGTATGGATGGCGAAAAAAGCCAGGCCAGGAACCTGCGTGGTGATGTCAGCCAAGCCGAAAGGGGTCTATTTCGCATAGCAATTAGTCATATCGCTTCTTACCCCTGGCTTGCGTTATCCATCTGGTCTCTCACCAAGGCGTTGCGTTTAGCAGCCAGGCTGGAGAACGTCTGGGTGGACCCACCTGTTTGCTGTACGAAATCAGGCCGATTCTCTAAACAGACGCTCTGGGCCGTAGCGCTGAGAAATCCCAACACTGAAGCCATGCTGGCGAGGGGGCCTATGGCCTTCTGCGGAACCTGCAAGACCGTCCTTGCCGCCATGGCGACAGGGCTGGTTAACGACTCTGCCAGGCCGATAGTTTCCGCGCCCATTTCGTCGGCTACTCGTAGAATCGCAGCAACGTCGGTCGCGTAGTGGGAATAGCCGATGCCGATCACCAGGTCGCCAGAGCCGATACCCGCCAGAACTTGCGCACTCTGCGCGCCATCCAAAGGGATGACCTCGGCTTGACGACCGGCCAGCCGCAGTTGCTCCACAAAAAACGCGACCAGATGTACACCTGTGCCCTCGCTGACGGCCAGGATGCTTCGCGCTCGCCTCGTTTGATCTGCTATCTGACTAAGCACACCTGTCGGGTTGCGCACCAGGAACTCTTCAAGATTCTGAATATCCTGCCGAACACTCTCCGGTATCGTCAACGATACACTCCCTGCCACAGCCGGCGCGCGCTCGGCGAGGAATTCTTCCTTGACAATGCCGCGCACTTCATCGGCCAGTTCAGGGTATCCAGGATAGCCGAGCCGCTGGGAGAAACGTACCACGGTAGCCGGATCCACTTTGAGATGTTGGGCCAGGCTGGACGCATTCAGGAATGCCGCCTCGCGATAGTTGTCCAGGAGAAAGTCCGCAACCTTGCGGTAACTGGGCGATAGGTGGTTGTATATCTGTTTGATACGATCACGATACATGGTTCACCCTCCTACAGCACACAACTGATATTGGGCAATACCGGCACGAACCTGCGACACAGAACCACGTTAAGATACGAGATGTCTTTGGTTTCCCTCCCCTACCTGCAAGCCTTCAAGGTGTTTGTCCAGATCGGGCATTTGCGGCTCATCAAAGCGCAGCATGTTAGCCCAGAGATCGCTACTACTCAGGATAGCATCCAACACCGTTTGCGTACGCTGGATCGCTATCGCCTGGGCCAAGGCCGTCAGGAGTGCCATATGGGTGGAGTAGGCGGCAAGGGGACTGCGGTAACTTTGTGGGGCGAGGATGACGACGTCAGCATATCGCGCCGCAGGCGAAGAGTGGCTTCGCACGATAACATAGGTACGGAGACCGGCCTCTCGTAGAGTACGCAGTGTGCCTACAATCTCCGTGGCAACCGTATAGGGTGCGATGCCGATGGCGATGTCCTGAGAGGTCAGTCCCAACAAAGCAATGCTGCGGTCCGTCCGGCCTCCACTGACCGGGCGCGCGTCTATCCCCGACACAGCCAATTGCACGGCTCCGATTTCCATGATGCGGCTGGCCATGCCCTCGCCAATGAGATAGACGCGGCGTGCAGAGAGAATGCCATTCAGCACATCTTCCAGGATGCTGGTGTCGTTGTGAAAGAGGATGCGCTGGATATCTTCGCCGGCACTCCGCAGAAACTCACGGGCGATGCCTACATTCGTGTCAACTGTCTGAGCGGGGGCGAACGCAGCGGCCAGCTCCTGTCTTACTGCTATCTGCAACTCGTCGGCCAGTTCGGGGTAGCCAGGATAGCCAAGTCGCTGGGCAAACCTTACTACCGTGGCGGGGTCCACGTCAAGATGTTGGGCCACGCCCGACGCGTTAAGAAATGCGGCTGTACGGTAGTCATCCAACAAGAAGTCGGCCACTTTGCGATAACTGTTGGAGAAGTGCTCATACGCAGCGCGAATGCGGTCACGGAACAACATAGGTGTCTCCTTACTTTCTCACCTGAAAACAACCGTCACCGGGCAATCTTTGCTAGCGTATTGGCCATCCTTTCTAACGCTTTGCGAAGATTGGCTACCGAATTGGCATAAGAGAGGCGAAGGAATCCCTCCCCGTAGGTACCAAAAGAAGTACCGGACAAGACTGCAACGCCGGCTTCCTGGAGTAGAAGATCTGCAAGGGCTTTGCTATTCATGCCGGTGCCTGTGACGTCCGGGAAGGCGTAGAATGCGCCTTGAGGGAGCAGACCCCTGATACCCGGTATCGCATTGAGTCCATCCACGATGACTTGCCGCCGCTCCCGGAAAGCCTCTACCATCCGCTCTACAGGCTCCTGGGTTCCGGTGAGGGCAGCGATGGCGGCGTATTGGGAGAAGGTCGCTGTGCAGGAGTTGGAATTGGTCATGAGACGAGTGATGTGCTGTGCCAACTCACGGGGCATCACCCCGTATCCCAGACGCCAGCCGGTCATGGCGTAGGTCTTAGAGAAACCATCCAGGATAATTGTGCGCTCTTGAAAGCCGGGGATACTGCTGATGCTGTGATGTGCCCCGTTGTAAAGGATGCGACTGTATATTTCGTCCGAAAGAATCCAGCAGTCATATTCCTGGGCCACGCGGGCAACGGCTTCAATGTCGGCCCGGTTCATGACGCCGCCGGTGGGATTGGCTGGCGAATTAAGGATGATTAGCCGTGTGCGTGGCGTCATCAACTCCCGCAGTTCATCGGGGTCCAGGCGGAAACCGCGTTCCATGCCCAGGCGGATAGGGACGGGCTTCGCGCCAGCGAACTGGATCATAGACTCATAGATGGGGAAGCCTGGGTTGGGGTAGATAACTTCGTCGCCTCGTTCGCAGGTGGCGAGGATGGTGAAGAAGATAATCGGCTTGGCACCAGGGACAACCACAACATGTTCGGGTTCTACCGGGATATCTCGTGTGCGGCCAATCTCCTCGGCGATAGCCCTTCGTAGAGGCATGATGCCGGCCGATGGGGTGTAATGGGTTTCACCGCGGCGCAGGGCGGCAACGGCAGCCTCAACAATGTGTTGGGGCGTGTCAAAATCAGGCTCGCCGATCTCTAAATGGACAACCTCGCGACCTTGGGCTTCCAGAGCCCGCGCCTTTGCCAGCACTTCAAAGGCGGTCTCCGTTCCCAAGCGGAACATACGCTGGGCGAACTGCATGAGCAAAAACCTCCAAGCAGGGATGTTGTGAGCACGAGGCGAAGCCCTCTCTGGCTTCTGGGTGCGGCGCATCGCGGCGCTCTCCACGCTTTCACACGGTGCTACCTCGCCGTGGCTGCAATAACCTGATGCCCTCTGCTAAGATGAGAAGCAGCCAGCCGATGACCATGATCGCTGGTCCCCACCCGATGGTGAGCGGGCGGCCATAGGCGACCTGAACGGCAGGCAGGATACGCACAAATTGCCAGAGCGGAACAATGGCTGCTAACGCTGCCAACAAGATCATGATTCCACCCAACAGATGCCGGGGGAGCAAGCCCAAGATAGGCCCGGCCAGCGCTGCTATCACGCACGCGGCGATGAGGGCGGTTTGCAGCCGGAATTCTGCTGTCTGCAACGATGCCGGCGACCACGCTGGCGGGAGCATCGCCAAGGAAACGCCGATGGCAATGGCTGACAGGACGCCCCGGGTCTTCCAGCCGGGCCTTCGGTCTCTGCGGAAGGCTGTAATGGTGAGTGTGACACTCAGGGCAATGACCGGCAAGTAAAACCCCTCGCGTTGCAGCGCGATGGCACCGGAGCGCACTTGGGGAAGGAACTTAACGAATTCGCCCAGGTCAAGGCCTAAAAGCATGAGGGCAACTGCCCCATGTCTGATCCAGGGCCCCCAGTAGCCGATACCCGCCAAAGCCAGGCCACACCATCCAAGCCAACGCGCCACGTCCAAGTGGGTTGCTCCCAACCCGGTGCGGGTGTTCACGATGCCTCTCCTATCTGGTGATAAACGGAGAGGAGTTTGTTCGCTGCTCGTTCCCAGGTGTACATCGCCGCGCGTTGGATGCCCCGTGCACGGAGCGAGGAGCGCAAATCCCCGTCGCATAAGGCACGCTCCAGAGTCGCGGCCAGACCGTCATCGTCCCGGGCATCCACCAGCAAGGCTGCGTCACCGACAACCTCAGGCAGAGAGGAGTTGTTCGCGACAACTACGGGCACACCGCACGCCATCGCCTCCAGGGGCGGCAAGCCAAACCCTTCGTACAGAGAGGGGAACGCGAAGGCATCTGCTGCCGCATACAAAGCCGGTAACTCCTTGTCGTCTATCCAACCCAGGAAACGCACGTGCCCGGCCACGCCATACTTCTCCGGCGCGGCATAGATCGGCTCGTTCAGCCAACCGCTTCCACCTGCGATGACCAACTCGTGAGATAGGCCCGTCGCTCGCCGCAACCGTGCGTAAGCCGCGATGAGAGTCACGTGGTTCTTGCGCGGCTCCACAGTACCCACGCTCAGTATGTACGGATGCTCCAAATGATAGCGGCGCCGCACTGCTGCCTTCCCCGCATCCGGCACGTCCGGGCGGAAACAGGCATCCACTCCGGCAGGCACAACCGCGACTTTATCCAAATCTACATCCAGCAGGGCTGCCAGATCCTGCCGGGTACACTCCGAATCCGCCAGGCTGTGCCACGCTCGCCGGAGGCTGCGCGGCACAGCCGATGATAGATAGGCCCGTAACCGTGGGTCCGCGCACTCCGGCACCCGCAGAAATGCCAGATCATGAACGGTAACGAGGCCCCTGGCGTGACTCAGCGGCGGCAGTGTGAAGTCGGGCGAGTGGAAGATGTCAACAGGGCCGGTCCACCACTCAACGGGGACCGGCACGCGGAGCCGGTGCCATAGGATCAGCAGCGCCCGCTCACTCACCCCCGACAATCTGACTTGAAAGTTTGGTGCAGGCGGTTGTGCTTCGGGAACCTCTCTGCGCCCTGCCGCGCAGAACAGAACGTATTGGTTGTCCGGGTCTTGCACTGCCAGGGCACGCACCAATTCGCGCGTATAACGACCAATGCCCGCCTTCTGGCGTATGGCGGGCGTGTGATCTATGCCGATCCGCACAGGTGCACCTGGTCTCTATAGTCCCCGGTAGGTCCAAAGGCGATTGACACCGAAATTCCAGAACAGGACAACGCCGATGGCAAGTATCTTCGCCAGATTGTAGTTGTAGGGGTCTGGCACGAACTGGTGTAAGATGCTGAAGGCGATCAGCAGCACCAGGTTATTGATCCCCAACCCTACCAAGTTCACCAGGGCGAACTGGCCGAATTGCCGGAAGACGGGACGCTGCTGGCTCTCCGGAAAGGTCCACAGCCGGTTCCAGGTGAAATTGCTGATCACGGCGGTGGTAAAGGAGATGCTGTTCGCCACGACGAGTCTGTGTGCTGCGGCTAGACCCGGAAGGATCGGTGGCAACACAAACCTGTACATCACGTTCAAGATGGTCAGGTCAATGATCATTCCGACGGCGCCCACCGTCGCGAACTTAGCAAAGCGGGTCACCTCTTTGGGATGTGTCTGGGCTAGAGTGAAGAGTCTTGTGAGCAACATCCTTTCCGCTTCTCGGCAGCGCCATCAGATCAGGGCCAGCAGAAGCGCCCAGTGGAGGTACATGCGCTGCACAAATAGGTTGTCAAACAGGTTATGCACCGACACGTGCACTAACACCCCCAACACCCCTACTGCCACCGCCCAGCGATAGCCGGTTGCGTTTCGGATGGAACGCAGAGTGATCACAAATGCGCCCCCCCACATCATCAGGAACGAGAGTAATCCGACCAGCCCCGTCTCCGCGGCGATATTGATGTATACGTTGTGCGCGTGGCCCAGCGACTGTTGCCAACGAGCCAGGGCGTAGGTGGCATAGACCGCAGAGAAGTTTCCCGCGCCCACGCCGAACCAAGGATGGTCCGCGAACATAGCGATCCCCGCATACCAATGGGCAACCCGCTCATAAACCGAGAAATTCGCATCTGTGATCTCAACCGCGTTCGGGTTCAACAGGCCGATGAAGGAACTCAAGTCGGCCAGTCGTTCAGATATGACCGCAGGCAGGAGGCCAAAGCCGCTCAACAAGCCAGTGATGGCCGCGATCAATAACAAACAGATCAGCACCAGCCTGCTCCGTCCGCTATGCACCACCATGACGACCAGTCCGGCGGCAGCGATCCCCAACCATGCCCCGCGCGACCAGCTCATCACGATCCCCAAGGCACAGACGGCTGTGGCGAACCCGTATCCTAGCAGCCGTGCACCGGCACGTAACTTGCGAGGCTCTCGCCAGGCAACGCTGAACGTCCACAAAGTCAGGCTCAACCCCAGGGGCACGACCATACCCAGATAGCCGGCATAAGGGTTGGGTTGGGCGAAGGTGCCGAAAGCCCGCAGAAACCGCCCCAGACGGAACGGCTCAGGCCCGGCCTGCCACACGAATTGATAGACTCCCAAAAGCCCTTGTAAGGTTCCCGCAGCCAGGGCCGCGGCGATCAGCCAGGGGCTCCAGCGCAGCCGCAGGACGCTGCGCGCCATCACGTAAAGGGCCCATACTTCTACCCATTTAACCACTTCCGGGATTACCTCTTGCACGGAAGTGGCGACTAACAGCGATAAGGCTGTCGTCCAGGCGAAGAAGGCGAATAGCCAGGCCTGTGGCCCGGCCCGCAACTCCAACCGGCGACGAGCAGCCCCTTGTACTAACCAGGTTCCCAGAGCCAATGCCAAGAAAGCCTCAGGCAAACCCAGGCGCGCTCGCCCCAATGCGAACTCACGCACCAGGCCAAAAGGCACCGAGA
>JADYZS010000473.1 GCA_020853075.1 Anaerolineae bacterium
AGGTACTGCTGGTTGCTCTGGGGGAAGGATTGTCGCTCAACCAGGTGGCCCGCTGTTCGTACCAACTTTCTGCGCTTCTCCTACAGCCTGGCTGACGAGGGAATCCAGGGCCTTGAGAAATTCCTGGCGCCGCACAGGTTTCGGTATATATAGGGCAGCCCCCAGTGCCAGTGCCAGTTCCGGTTGGCGAACCACCGAGCAGACGATCACGGGCAAGGACCTGGTATCAGGGTGTTCTCTGAGGTGTACAAGAAGTTCCCAGCCATCAACGCCGGGGAGCATCACGTCCAGCACCACGAGGTCAGGTTTCGTGCGCACGACGGTCTCAAAGAGGTCCTCGCCCTCCGCGGTGATGATACGATAACGGGTGCCCTGGGTATAACGCCGGTAGAAATGCACCAGGTCGGCGTTGTCATCCACCACCAGCACGGTGACGGTGGACGCCACAGGCAGATCCAGGTGGAAGGAAGCAGCATCGCCCTCCATATATGACCGGACGGAGCCACCCTCCACGGCCAACACCTGTTCGGTGAGGTAGTCGGGGAGCGGCACGCCAGCCGAGGCGGGGCTGCCGGTTATGGTGACGTGGATGCGGCCTTCCACCTGGCTTGCGCTGAGGCCGATCTCCCCTCCGGGTGTCACTTGCTGCATCAGTCCCGTAATCCCCACTACCAGGATTTGCCGCAGCACCGATGGATGGATGGCCGCATGCATGTCCGGTTCCACGGAGCCCAACCGGGTCACGACACCGTGTTTGGCAGCCAGAGCCTGGGTCAAGTCAGTCACGGCCCGCATCGTTTCTCCCACCTCCGCGCTGCTGGCGGGAGCACTCTTGCGGAGCGCTGCTATCTCCTGCTGTACCTGAGCATACCACTCATCTTCTCCCTCTACTGCCGGTGCCGCCGGCGCCATCTGGTCGTCGTCGGTCAAGGCCGTAACGGGTGAGCCGCCGCTGGCGGGGCTCGCTCGCCAGAGGTGCAGGGCGAGCGCATTGACAGCTTGCTGCTGCTCACGGCGGAGGTGACGGGGGGTGATGCCCAGGCGTTCGGCTGTCGCCTCTTGCGTGAGATTCTGCACGTAACGGAGGGAGAGAACCTCGTAAATGCGCCAGCCGCGGGTACTGGTAGGGACCTGAGGGCTGGGTTTAAGTGTCTCTATAGCCCGCAGGACTACATTCTGAATCACCTCTACCCCTTGCTGTGGGTTCTTACCTACCAGCGTATACATGATCGGTAAGGGTTGGTAGCCGGGGTCAAACAGGTGATTCAGGGCGTCCGGCAAAACCGCAGCAAACTCCTCAAAGGTGATCATGTCCGTCTTAAGTCCTAATATTGTCCTGGTCAAGTCCTTGTCTATCTACGTGCTGTTTCATATACTGGAAATGAGTGTATCAGATTATAATTCTATACCATCGGCGCTGTGCCGTCAAACAGCGTAAAACAGGTGGCTTTCACGCCCTAGGTTCGCAGCCCCTGCCACCTGATCCCCTCTTTCCTGCACCAGAGCCCTCCGTTTATCTTGATAGGAGTGTGTTATGGCAATAAGACCGATGCAGGCCGGGTTGGCGCCTAAGGAGCGCCGGTTCTGGCCGTTCAGGCGGTTATCCCTGGCCCAGCAGGAAGAGATCCAGGGCTATCTTTTCCTCATGCCCTGGCTCGTTGGGCTTGTCGCCTTTACCGTCGGCCCCATTATCGCCTCGCTCCTCCTCAGTTTCACTAGTTGGAACCTGGTCTCCGCTCCCAGGTGGGTCGGCCTGGAGAACTACCAGTACATCTTTCAGGACGATCCCGATTTCATCCAGGCCCTCAAGGTCACGCTGAGATACGCTGCTATCAGTCTCCCTCTGCATATCATCATTGGCCTCGCGCTCTCTCTCTTATTGAATATCAAGGTGCGGGGTATGAATGTTTACCGCACCCTTTTCTATCTCCCCTCTGTTCTACCGGGAGTCGCCACCACCCTGCTCTGGGTCTGGATCTTCAATACCGACTTTGGTATCATCAACTGGGCGCTGAAACAGGTCGGCTTTGAAGGGCCGCGCTGGTTCCAGAATCCCAGGTGGGCGCTGAACGCCCTTATCATTATGGGGATGTGGGGGGTAGGCGGTGGTGCGGTAATCTATCTGGCCGGGTTACAAAACATCCCTCCCCATCTCTACGAGGCGGCCGAGATAGATGGCGCGGGCTTCTGGCACCGCTTCTGGCGCATCACGCTACCGCTCCTCACGCCGACCTTATTCTTTAATCTCGTCACGGGCCTGATCGGCGCCTTTCAGGCTTTCGTCTCGGCCTACATCGCAACGAACGGCGGCCCGATGAGATCAACCCTATTCTATATGCTGTACCTGTTCCAGAAGGCCTTCCAGCAACAATGGATGGGATATGGTTCGGCCCTCGCCTGGATTCTAGCCATCATCATCCTGGTGTGTACGGTTCTTGTCTTCAAGAGTTCGGCCCTGTGGGTACACTATGAGGCGGAACGGGGGGCGGAGGTGAGGAAGAAATGACGCAGATGGATAATGTGGTGAATATGGGCGCATCCCTGGCCGATACCCTGGTCGCACGCCGAACCAAGTCAGGTATCTGGAATCGCCGGACACGGCGATATATAGGTCATGCGGTCGCGTACTTCTTCATGACAGCCTGCTGCTTTGTCTTTCTCATTCCCCTTGTCTGGATGATCTCTACGGCGCTGAAGGACCGCGGCTCCATCTGGCTCTGGCCCCCTAAGTGGATTCCCGACCCTATTGAGTGGCACAACTGCGCTGATGTCTTCAACTACGTGCCCTTTGGCATCTATCTCAGAAACACACTGGTCATCGCCTTCTGCAACATTGTCGGCCACGTCTGGTCGGTAACACTCGTGGCATATTCCTTCGCCCGTCTCCGCTTCCGCGGGCGCGATTTTCTCTTTATCGTGCTCCTCGCCACGCTGATGATCCCCGGCGAAGTGACAATGATCCCACGTTTCATCATGTTCAAACTCTTCGGCTGGTACGATACCTATCTGCCGCTCATCGTCCCGGCCTTCACAGGCGGCCCCTTCATGATCTTCCTGGTGCGCCAGTACTTGATGACGATCCCATACGAATTGGATGAGGCAGCGACAATTGATGGCTGTAGCCGACTGCAGATCCTCTACAAAATCCTCTTCCCCATCATCAAGCCCCCCGTCACCCTCATTATCGTCTGGACCTTCATAGGGTCGTGGAACGATTTGATGGGGCCGGTGATCTACCTGACCACCCAGTCAAAGTACACCCTCGCCATCGGTCTGACCACGTTCTACGGCCAACAGCCGCACAGCACCTTGTGGAACCTGTTAATGGCCGCCTCGGTCATGTCGGTGATCCCGCTGCTCGTCATCTACTACTTCGCCCAGGATTACCTGATCGGCGGCATCGCCTCAGTGGGGCTGAAGGGCTGATCTCTGACCGGAGAGACCCTAAGGGTCTGCAAGACTTTTCGGGTTCCAGATAGGAGGACAACCTGGTTCACGACCAGGAAGGAGGGAGAAGAGCCAAATACGGCCATTGACCTGTATCGCTTCTACCAGCCGTTCCCAAAAATCCACCACGGAGGATCGGAGAGATGAACAAGAAGATTATGAACCGCAGGAATTTCTTACGCCTGGCCGCCATGACCGGTGCCGGCGCGGCCATCGCCGCCTGCGCGACCCCTACCCCTCAGGTTGTCAAAGAGACGGTCGTCGTGGAGAAAGAGAAAGTCATCCCACAGACCGTCGTTGTTGAGAAGGAAAAGGTCGTCCAACAGACCGTCGTCGTTGAGAAAGAAAAGCAGGTGGAGAAGGTTGTCACGGCCACACCTGCACCGGCAGTTGCTCCCGCGACGGTCAATTTCTTCGCGGGGGATGTCGCGGAGAATAAGGATGCGTTCCTGCTGACCGCCGACGCTTTCAACGCCAGGAGCGATAAGGTCAAGGTAAAAATCAACCTGATCGCCAGCCAGGGCTTCGGCGCGAAGATCCAGACGATGATCGCCGCCAACGATGGGCCTGATCTCTGGCCCGGCGTCTCGCCCGGTGAAGCGCCGCGCCGGGGAGCCCACGCGGATATCACCGCCTTCGTCCAGCGCGATATCGCCAAGCCCCAGGAGTATTGGTTCCAGATGGGCATTGACCGCAGCATGTACCAGGGCAAATGGTACGCGGTGCCCAAGGACGTCGGCTGGAACGTCATCGCCTATAACATTGATATGTACGAGAAGTTCGGCGTGCCTCTGCCCAAAGAGAACTGGACCTTTGACGATTTTATCGCGATGGGCAAGCAGTTACATCGGCCCGACGAGGGGTATTTCGGTACCCAGTTCTCCGGCAACTCAGTCCTGCTGTGGGGCGGTGCAGGCATCCCCTACAACCTGGGCTTTAAAATGCAGAGCGATGACGGCCACACGGTCAAGGGTTTCCTGGACACGCCGACCTCCATTGAGGCGATCCAGTGGGTGATAGACCTCCAGGACAAACACAAGATCTCCGTCAGCGGCGAGCAAGCCCAAGCCCTGGGCGGTGAGCCCTTCTATTCCGGCAAGGTCGGGCTTGGCGTTGCCGGCGTGTGGGGCCTGCGCGACTTGTTGGCGGCCAAGTTCAAGTTCGGCCTGATCCACGCGCCCATCAAGAAGGCGGGCGACACGATTTATACCTGGGGCGGTGCGGCCCATGTCTTCATGTGGAGCGGCGCGAAGAACAAGGAAGCCAATTGGGAGGTCATGAAGTTCTGGAGCAGCCCCGAAGGCTCTAAGATCGCGCACGTCATGCGGGTGGCCGCGTCGCCGAATCCCGTCGTATGGACGGATCATGCCGACGACAAAGACCCCGTCCTGGGTGTCTTCCTGAAGGATGGCCTCCGTCCGACCTTCCAGCCGCCCTACGAGATAAGTTCCTACTTCTGGCAGTGCGTTGGCGGCAACTTCGGTGACATCTGGACCCGCTACCTGGAACTGAAGGAGCGGCCTCTGGAGAACATCGCCAAGGATGCAGCCGAGAAGGCGCAGAAGTGCCTTGACGACAACTATAGCAAAGAGAAAAAGTAGGGTTCTTCATCATTGCCGGGGCCGTTGATGCAACGAGGGGAGGTCATGCGCCCTCCCCTCGTCTTGTTTTAAGCCATCTCCCCATACGGCGGCGGCTTGTAGGGGTGCCGCGCCAACGCTTCCCGGTTCAACTTCAACCCCAACCCCGGCCCCGTCGGCAGTTGCAGGTAGCCGTTGCGAATCTCCAAACCGGGCGTCACGAACTCGTTCATCCGGGCCAGGTCCTCCGGCCAGGCGCGCGGCAGTTCCAGGATCAGAAAGTTGGGGATGCTCGCCGCGACGTGAATGTTCATCGCCGTCGCCAGGAGCGCGTTCGGGTTGTGGGGCGCGACGGTCATGTAGGCCGTCTCCGCCATGGCCGCGATCTTGCGCGTCTCGGCGATGCCGCCGGTGTTCGTCACGTCCGGCTGGATCACGGCCACCGCCTGCTGCGCCACGATGGGCGCGAAGCCGTGGCGGGTCAGGATGCGCTCGCCCGTGGCGATGGGCGTCCCCACCGAGCGAGCCACCAATGCCAACGCCTCTATATTCTCCGGCGGCACCGGCTCCTCCACAAACATCAAGTGGAACTCCTCCAGGGCGCGGATCAGGCGGATCGCCTCGGCAGGGGTGTAGCGCCCGCTGCAATCCAGCATGAGGTCCACCTGCGGCCCCACCGCGTCGCGCAAACCGCCGATGTAGGCGCGGGCCGCGTCCAAGTCGGCGATGGAGAGGCCGTCGCCGGGAAAGCGACCTCGCGCGGCCACCCCGGTCTTGAGCGCGGTATATCCTTCCTCGCTCACCAGGCGGCGCGCCTCGGCGATGCGCTCCTCTACCGTCGCCTTGCGCCAACTGCGCGGCGCGACGGGGCGATAGACCCGCACCGCGTCGCGCGTGGGGCCGCCCAGGAGTTTATAGACCGGCGCGTTCAGCCATTGGCCCAGGATATCCCACATAGCCGCCTCCACCGCGCTGATAGCGGTGGTCAGGAGGGTGCCGAGCCAGTGTGCGCCGCGGTAGAGGCGGTGCCAATGGGCTTCAATGCGCGTCGGGTCTTCGCCGATCAGGTATTGCGTCAGTTCCTGGATGGTGGCGACGATGGCCGTCTCCTTGTTCATGCCGACCTCGGAGACGCCAGTGATCCCCTCGTCGGTGAGGATCTCGGTGAAGACCCAGTTGCGGTCGCCGCCGCTGTAACAGAGGTGGGTGCGAATCTCGGTGATTTTCAAGGGAACCTCCTCGTCTGGTGCAGGCTCATAGCGCAGTGTTACCACACACGAGCCTCCCTGTCCAGCCCCATCAGGGCCAGGCGCGGGCCAATTAGAGTTCCCATGGCCCCGCCCAGATCGTCATAGATTACGTCACACCTTACGACCTGCCGGGGCTTGTCCATATAGAGCACCGATACCCCTGTCTTTATGGTATAATGGCATCGGTTAATGAACGGTACTCCCGGCCCGGCGAAACCCGGGCTTTTCTGAAACCACACCACAACCTATGAGGGAGGAGGGCATTCCTCATGCCGTTGGTCACATATTCGGATATACTGCGGGCGGCACGGGCCGGAGGATATGCCGTAGGCTATTTTGAGTCGTGGGATAGTTACTCGTTGGAGGCGGTCGTTGAGGCCGCCGAGGAGGAGTGCTCCGGGGTCATCATCGGGTTCGGTTGCTCCATGGGCAATCCCGTCTGGTTTGCCAACGGCGGATTGGAGGAACTCGCGACCCTGGGCCGTCTGGCTGTGAAAAGGATGTCTGTCCCCGTCGCATTCATATTGAACGAGGCGCAAACCTTTGACCAGATCATCTCCGGCCTGGCATACGGGTTCAACGTGGTCATGTTGGACAGCGCCCATCTCCCTCTGGCAGAGCACACCTACCAGACGTGCCAGGTGGTGGCAGCGGCTCGTGCGGCGGGCGCGCACGTAGAGGCCGAATTGGGCCACCTACCCGATGCCAGCAACAGCCCGTTAGCCCACGGCGTAGCAGCCGCCCTCACCGACCCCGCCGAGGCCGCCGTCTTCGTCGCCCAAACAGGCGTAGACGCGCTGGCCGCGTCGGTGGGCAACATGCACCTGTTAGAAAACGGAGAGGCCACCATTGACCTTGACCTCCTACGTCGCATAGGGGACGCGGTGAATGTGCCGTTAGTCATCCACGGGGGCAGCGGTTTCCCTGCGCGGGATGTTCCTGCGGCCATCGCCAGCGGGGTCGCCAAGTTCAACGTGGGAACGTCCCTCAAGCGCGCCTTCCTGAACGGGGTGTTGGCAGGGGCGCGCGGCCTGACGAGCGCGAGCAACCCTCACGCGGCCCTCGGTTCGCACCTGGACGGTGACCTGCTCCTGTTGGGCAAGGAGAAGATGAAAGAGAAGGTGATCAGCCTGATGCGGCTGTACGGCTCAGCGGGCAAGGCATCGTGAGAGGAGGCTTTTCTCTATGACCAACAGCGCCGATCTTGACGTCTTCTGCCTCGGTATTCTGGTAGCCGATATGTTCGTGTCGCCACTGCCCGCGCTGCCGGCGGTGGGCCAACTCAGCCTGGTGGACGAGATCTATCCCGATACGGGCGGTTGCGCGGCCAACACGGGCGTATCGCTCACGAAACTGGGGCTGAGGGCCGGCCTCAGCGGCAAGGTGGGCCGCGACGCCTTCGGCGATTTCATCACCCAGGATATGGCCGCGAAGGGCCTGGAAACCGTGGGAATTCGCCGCTCTGCAACCGTGGGCACCTCCAAGACCGTTATCGTCCGGGTGATCGGCGAAGATCGCCGCTACCTCCATACCTTTGGGGCCAATGCCGATTTCTCGCTGGATGACGTTGACCTGCAAGAGGTCGCCAGGGCCAAGGTCTTGTACGTCGGCGGTTATCTGGTGTTGCCCAGGCTTGACCAGGGAGCGTTAGTGAGGCTCCTCTCCTTTGCTAAGGGACGCGGACTCAAGACGGTGCTGGATGTGATCGTGCCCGGGAACCGGAGCGACTTCCGCGTGGCAACGCATCTGGCCGAAGCCTTGCCCTATACCGACGTCTTCCTGCCCAACGATGATGAAGCGTATCTGCTGACAGGAGAATCTGACCCTGTGGCCCAGGCCAGAGCCTTCCTCGCCTGCGGCTGCCCCAATGTAGTCGTCACCCTGGGAGAGAAAGGAGCATTAGCCGCCACCCCGCGGGAGATGGTGCGGGCTCCCGTTTTCCCGGTGGATGTGGTTGACCCTTCTGGGGCAGGCGATGCCTTTGACGCAGGCTACATCTATGGCCTCCTGCAAGGGTGGGGTCTGCGCCGGACCCTGGAATTTGCCAGCGCCATCGGCGCATCGGCCTGCACCAAGTTGGGCTGCACGCCCGGCGTCTTTACCCTGCCGGAGGCTGAAGCGTTCTTGGCAAAAAATCACCTGCAAATGGAGACCCTATCTTGAGCAGGAAACGGTCTTCCCAAGCAAAGGCCTAACTTTATGCCGGTGATTCAGGGATTGGGTGACGCGCTGCTCCGTGGGGCCACGTTTGGCATAGGGAATGTCTCCGTCTATCAGATGCGCGCCTGGCAGGTGATCCCTGGCGAGAGGATCGCGGCGCTGGCAAACCGCACCCGCGCGCGTGCCGAGACCATGGGCCAGGAGTTTGGTATCCCTCCAGCCCACGTCTATGGCGACTACCGGGAACTTCTGAGCCACGAAACGCTGGATTTTGTGGATATCGCGACCGCGCCCCACGTCCATCGCGAGCAGGTGCTGGCGGCAGCGGCAC
>JADYZS010000474.1 GCA_020853075.1 Anaerolineae bacterium
GCACCTTCACTGGCCGCCCGGCGAATCATTTCTACACTATGATCCACGCAGGCCGCGACGATCTCGGTGACCAGGCCGGGGTCTTCGTACATCTGCACAAAGAGATTCGCCATGCCGAGGATGTACGAAGGATAACTGAAGGCATCGTGCAGGTGTACGCCGATGGCCTTGCGCCCTTTGAAGCGCGCCACGAGGGCTTTGAGAGGGTCCATGCGACTCGGCACGTGGGGGTCAGGAATCCGATAGCGGGCCCAATCCTCGCGGTTGGCAACGGGGTGTTCCATCGGGATGGGAACCAGTTCCAGCGTCTTCGCCCGCTTGTCTCCCCATTCCGTCATGATAATCTTGACGTCTGGCCCATCGTAGCCGAGAACGGTCTGCTTGTAGAGGGCAGAGGGCGTCGGGGTCATCGCGCAGTCCAGGCCCACCTTCTCCACAAAGTCGGCATAAGACGCCCCTGGGATGAGACCCTCAATCACGTGGGGATCAATCATCAACTCAAAGATAGGGACGCGATCAGGAGCGCCGCGCCGCAAGGCGGTCAGAAAACGCTCCCGCCCCGTCATGGTTTCAGCCATGGCACATCCTTCCCCTCACCTGTTTTCGGCACGACCGGCAACAAAAGACCTCATACCGCTTTCACAGAGGTGCGGACGCGCGCGGCCAGCCGTTCGCGCGGCCAGGCCGTCTCTAATTCCTCTACCAAAGCCCGTGCTACGTCTTGCGGCGTTCCGTCCCGCTCCATCTCCGGCCCCCAGGCCCAGGCATCCAGATAGATATCGGCTTCCACGTCGCCCTCTGCGGTCGCGACAGCATCAATCGCCAGCGCAAAGCGGGATGAGAGTTGCTTCTTTACTTCTTGACCGTCATCCCAAACCCGCACCACGTTCGGGATGTCCTTCCAAGACATGATCTGAGAACGCGCCATCTCAGCCATCTGAACGCAGCACCGGAAAAGGAAGTTGTTCCACAAAGGCATCGTTGAAATCGGTACGCCCGGAGAGTTCGTAGTACTCCACGCGCTCAGGCAATGCTATCACCTTCGCCCGCTCGCGGAAACTCAACAGAGCCATCTTCGCGCCCTCACCGGCGGAGTTGCCCACGGCCTTGATGCGGGACAATTCTATATCGGGCACCAATCCGATGCGGCGCGCGCTGGCCGGGTTGATGTAACTGCCGAAGGAACCCGCGAGGAGCACTTCCTCTATCTGATGAGGCTCAATCCCTAGTTCGCGGCAGAGGACAAAAGCACCTGTGGCGATAGCCGCCTTGGCGAACTGCAACTCGCGGACGTCTCGTTGCGTCAAGACGACCGGCTCGCCTCCCGTTTCTTCTGATATCGCCACCACGAAAGCCCGCAGGCCACCATCTAAAACCGTCAGTCTTCCCGCCAGAAACGCCCCGACAGTTGCCTCCGCGTCCTCCCGGCTGAGGAGTCGCCCAGAGCGATCCAAGATGCCCACCCGCACCATCTCGGCCACGATGTCAATCAGGCCGGAGCCGCAGATGCCGACGGGCGGCGCATCGCCGATAGTCTGCAGAACGATGTGATCCGGCTCTATGTGTACGCTCTCAATGGCCCCCGTCGTCGCGCGCATACCACAACGAATCTGCGCGCCCTCAAAGGCCGGCCCTGCCGGTGCTGCCGTCGAAATCGTCCGTCTGGCCGAGCCGACAGCGATTTCCCCGTTGGTGCCCACATCCACAAAGAGCCGCAGTGTATCCTCTTGAGCCACGCCCGTGGCGACCAGGCCCGCCACGATGTCGCCGCCCACGTAGGCCCCGCAGCAGGGGAAGACGCTTAGCGGCGCTTCCGGATGCACGATAAGCCCGATGCTGCGAGCCTTCACGGTGGCCCACTTTTCCAACGCGGGAATGAAGGGGACGACGGAGATCGGTTCCGGGTCTATGCCCAAGAGGAGATGTTGCATGGTGGCGTTACCCGCCAGAACCACCTCGTAGATGTGCTCGCGCGGGACGCCCGCCCTGGTCGTGATCTGGTGAATGAGGCCGTTGAGCGTCTCTACGACTCGCGTCTGCAAGGTCGCCAGACCATCCGGCTCCATCATCGTGTAACTGATGCGGCTGATGACGTCGGCCCCATAGACCGCCTGGCCGTTCAGATTAGAGGCGACGGCCAGGGGCGCGCCGGAACGGAGATCCATCAGCATCGCCACGACGGTCGTCGTGCCGATATCGCAGGCCAGGCCGTATATCCTGTCGGTTGTGTTGCCCGGCTCCACAGCAATCAGTTCGTCGTCCACCACGACGGCTGTCGCTTTCCAATCTGCCTGGCGCAAGGTCTTGGGCAGGGTTCGCCAGAGGTTCAGCCCGGCATGGGCTTCAATCTTCGCCTTGCTGATCTGGATGGCCGCGAGCACACGCTCCAGATCCGAACGCTGGTCTTCCAGGCTCGGTTCCGATAATTCCATATAGACTTTGTGCACGGCAGGCGCAAGGACCACGTGGCGTCCCATCCCCATCAGCGCGGCCTTGGGGTTGCCCATGAGGCGGGGCACTTCCACGATGGCGTCGGACTCTACGGTCGCGCGGCAAGAGAGCCGCCAGCCGGCGGCCAACTCTTCCTCGGTCAAGGCCTCGCGGTCTGCCGACGTAATCGGCGGCACGACGCCGTTCTGTACCAGCACCTTGCATTTCCCACAGGTGCCGCGCGCGCCGCAGGTAGAGTCAATCGCCAGCCCGATCCAGGCTGCCGCGTTGAAGATCGTCGTGCCAACCGGGACGCTAGTCACCGCGTCCTGGGGTACAAAGGTAACCCGTGCTTTACCCGTTTCGGTAGCCAAAGTATATCCTCTTACCTCGCGGTGCTACGCTGGCTGCGCCGGTCTCTGTCGATAGGCCCTGATCCAGCCCATCGCATACTCGTCGTGGCCCAGAAGCAAGTTCCCGGCCCTCATGCTCGTCATAAGGATCGGCTCCAACGGGTTGGTGATGGCCGCGGTGAGCCCGCCGTGCATCGCCATAGCCAGGAAGGCCGCATTGATACCTGGCCGCTCCGGCAAGCCAAAGGAAACGTTGCTGGCTCCACAGACCGTATTAACGCCCAAGTCCCGGCGCACGAGGCGGAGCGTCTCAAAGAAGACCACGGCTGCCTTGTGGTCCGCGCCCACCGTCATGCAAAGGGGGTCAATCAGGACATTCTCGCGAGGGATACCATGGTCTGCCGCGCGCTCCACGATCTTGCGGGCCACGGCCAGGCGCACCTCCGGCTCCATGCTGACGCCGGTCTCATCGTTGGCGATGCCGATCACCGTCGCGTCGTATTTGCGCACCAGAGGAAGCACTTTTTCCAGCCGCTCGTTTTCGCCGGTGACGGAATTGACGAGAGCCTTACCCTGGTACACCTCTAACCCCGCCCGCAGCGCATCAACCACCGAGGAGTCCAGACAGAGCGGGACATCGCTGACCGCCTGGATGGCGCGCACCGCTACAGCCATGATCGCGGGCTCGTCGCCATCGGGCACGCCCGCGTTGACGTCCAGCACGTGGGCGCCGGCTTCTACCTGCGCCAGAGCATCTTGCACGGTGCGAGTCATATCCATCTCGCGCATCTGCGCGGCCAGCACCTTGCGATTTGTCGGGTTGATGCGCTCGCCGATGATGATGAAGGGCTCGTCCGGCCCGACGATCACCGAGCGCGTCCGGGAAGAGATAATGGTCTGCATTGCGGCCTCCGGCTAGGATTGTGAGTTAACTGCCGCCTCCGCCTCTCCGATCTTCTGCATCGTCGCGTCCAATATCGCCACCGCATCCGCCAACGCCTGGCTATTCTCCGATATTTCCTCGTCCTTGATGCCTAACAACGCCTTAGCCTTCCGCACCGTAGCGCTCGCGTCAGGGGCATAGCCGTCTGCCCCGGCCTTCTTCGCGTACTCTTCCGTCACGGGCGCGCCGCCGACCATCACCTTCACCGTGTCCCGCAGCCCGGCTTTCTCCAGCGTGGCGATATTCACCTTAAACATCGGCATCGTAGTAGTGAGGAACGCGCTGAAGCCGACGATTTGCGGATTGTGCTCTTGCACGGCGGCGAGCATCTTCTCCGGCGAAGTGTTCACACCGAGGTCTATCACCCGGAACCCTGCCCCCTCCAACATCATGTCGCACAGGTTCTTGCCGATGTCGTGCATGTCGCCTTTGACCGTCAGCATGACGATGGTGCCGACGGGCTTGGTCCCCTGTTTTGCCAGCAGCGGACGCAAGAGCGACATCGCGCCCTGCATGGCACGCGCGGCGATGAGCATTTCGGGCACGAAATACTCGCCCCGCTCAAAGCGAGCACCCACCTCCCGCAGCGCGGGGATGAGGCCCATGCCTTGCGCCCCATAGAGCATATCTTTGGGGTCAAGGCCCATGTCAATGCCGGTCTGGGTCAGGTCCTTCACCTGCGGTGCATGACCGGGGATCGTATGGTCGTAAAGCCCTTTCAGAATCTCCTCACGGTTTGGCATCACACCCTCCTCTTGTCTAGCATAGTTCACAAACTGGCCCCGCCCTCAAGGCGGGATGGGCAACACAAATAACTACACGACACTTATACTACGCCACTCGCGCCACCGTCCACGTTGATGGCGGTGCCGGTGATGTAGGACGCGCGCGCCGACACTAGAAACGCAACCAGGTCGGCCACTTCCTCCGCTTCACCGATCCTTTTGAGAGGTACGCCCCGCGCCATCTGTTGTTCGTATTCGGCCAACGTCAAATGTGCAGCCTGCTCTCGCCAGCCACTCTCCGTCTGAGCGCTCCGGATGACACCCACGCACACCGTATTGACCAGGATTTTGTGCTCGGCCAGTTCTTTGGAGAGTGCCTTCGTGAGCGCGATGCCGGCCGCGCGGCTCACCGAACTGGGCATGGAGCCCGCGCCGGGCTGTTTGCCGCCGATGTGGGTGACGTTGATGACGCGCCCCCCACCCGCGCGCATCATGTGAGGGATAGCAAGGCGAGTAGCGCGAAGGGCGGCAAAGACTTTGAGGTCAAAGTCAGATTGCCAGGCTTCGTCGGTGGAACTGAGGAAAGGGTAGCCGGCGCGGCGGCCCGCGTTGTTCACCAGGATATCCAGCCGCCCGCCGTCGCGCACTGTCGCCTCAATGAAGTGAGCGAGGTCGTCGGGCCGTGTGACATCTGCCCGATAGGCCAGCACCTTGCCGCCGGTAGCCTCGCGGATATCTTGCGCGGCGTGTTCCAGCACGTCGGCGCGGCGGGCACAGATGGCAACGTGCGCGCCTTCCTGAGACAGACGCCAGGCAACGGCTTTCCCGATCCCTTCGCTGCCCCCTGTGATCGCCGCTACTTTTCCCGCCAGACCCAGTTCCATTGGGCACGATTATACGCCCAAAACAAAGAAAAGTCAAGAAAGCATCAAACGATACGAAACAAAAGTAATTTCTTCGTATTTCCTCGCGACTTGACTTCTTCTTCGTTTCGGTGTATCATGTTCGTAGATGACCCTTGAGCCAATGGAGTCTCCGATGGAACGGCTTGAGCCGATGGTCGCGCAACCGAGGCTGTGGAGCGCCAAAGAACGCCAGGCCAGAATCCTGCAACTTTTGCAGCAGCATGGCGCTGTGCGGGTGGCGGGACTGCGCCAGTTGTTCCGCGTCTCCGACGTGACGGTCAGGGAAGACCTGGACGCGTTGGAGCGCCAGAAACTCCTGATCCGGGAGTATGGCGGCGCGATTGCCAACCAGAGCATCACCTCCAGCCTCATCATCGGCTTCGCCCAACGCGCCCTGGAACATGCCGAAGAGAAGGCGCGCATCGGGCGCGCGGCGGCTGCCCTCGTCGGAGACAACGAGACGGTCATCTTTGATTCTGGCACGACGGTGATGGCAGTCGTGCGCAACCTCCCCCAACACCTGAATCTCACCGCGGTCACGCGTGGCTTGAACATCGCCATTGAACTAGGCCGCTTGCCCCGCTGCATCACCATCACCACGGGCGGCGTCCTGGTGCCGGATGCCATCGCGTTGGTCGGCTCTGAGGTCGTTGAGGCATTTCACAACATCCACGCGGATCGCCTCTTCCTCGCCAGCACCAGCACCGATGTGGAAAAGGGTCTCTCCGAATTGACGCTGGCAGAAGTTCCCTGCAAGCGGGCCATGATTGAGGCAGCCACGGAGACAATCTTGGTGGCCGACTCCTCCAAGTTTGACCGGGTAGCCTTCGCCCGCGTCGGCCCCCTCACCCTCGTCCACAAGGTCATCACCGATACGGGGCTCGCTCCCAAGACGGCAGATGCGATCCACCGGATGGGGATTGAACTGATGCTGGTCTGACGACTATATGGCTCTTGATAATCAGCTCCAACACCTTGAATCATCGGGCCTCATCCGTCTTGCCATCACGGAGCCGGAACTTGAGTACCTTTTCCGGCACGGGTTGGTGCAGGATGCCGTATATGCCTCGCTGTTGAAATCGGACCGCAGGCGATGGCACCTGGTGGTCGGTGAAACGCTGGAAAGCCTGTACCCCGACCAGCCGGGCGAATTGATGGCGATTCTGGCACGCCACTTCGCCGCCGCTGGCGAACGGGAGAAGGGTGTCGTTTATTCGCGCCGCGCTGCCCAGCGAGCCGTGGCAACCTATGCGTACGAAGAGGCTACCCAGCACCTTCACACGGCACTCGCGCTCCTCGGCAACGAGGAAAAGAGCGAGATAGCCCTTCGCGTCCACGAAGAGATGGCCGACGTCCTTAGTCTCCTGCGTTCAGAGATGGCTGCGATCTCCCACTACCAGGAAGCGCTCAAGATTTGGCGCACACTGGCAGGTGCAGACAGATTGACCGCCGTGCGCCTGCACCGCAAAACCATCCAGACGGTTGCCAACGCCAAGTGGTCTGTCGGCCTCGGTGACCTGGAGGCAGCCAGCCAGGTGGGTCTGGCCTCGCGAGCCAGCCTGGAAGATGGGCTGCGACTCATGCAAGGCGAGCCGCCGCACCCCGAGACAGTCCGCCTCCTGACGACCTTGTCCATCCACACCTGGCGCATTCAGACTCTCCCCGACTGGGACACAGCGCAACGCTATGCGCAAGCAGCCGTAGAGATGGCCGAACAGTTGGACAACCCGGTTGAACTATCGGCTGCCCTCGGCGCTCTCGCGGTTGTCTCCATCGGTCGTGGCTCGCTGCGCGAGTACCTGCGCGTATCACTCCGGCGGCTGGCGATCACCCAGGAGCCGCTCTTTCCCGACGTGCGTGAGGCCCTTGAGAGCCTGCGGGAGGCCGGCAGTGCTTTGATGTACGTCGGCGAATATACACAGGCGCTGCCTTACCTTTTAGAAGCGGAAAGCCTCGCCAATCGTATCCAGGCCGTAGGTGAAGAGTTCACGGCGCTAGCCCTGCAAAGCCAGTGTTGGCTCCGACTAGACCGTTGGGACGACGCGCTCAAGGCGGAAGAAAAGTGGCGCGCTCTTGAGCAACGTCATACCGCTGAGAGGCTCGGCCAGACCTGTTTTGCCATCGCCATCAGTGCCACCATCCATGCGCTGCGCGGTGATCTGAAGCGGGCTGATTCTCTCAGAGTGCAGTCCTTTGGCATGATGGTTGCCACCATGGGCGAGCCTGAGCAATGGATGCGCAACCAACACTACTGAGCCTCTCTGCCGCTGGCGGCAGAGAGCGAGTTCGCCCTCGTCAAGCAGCATCTGGAAGTAGCGATGGAGAAGCCCGTCGCGCCGACCAAGTGGGGTTCGTCGCCGACCGCGCAAGACCTCTACGCGGTATTCGCCGACCTGGCAGTGCGCGAACGCGACGAGAAGGCCCTGCGGCAGTACGCGCCGCTGGCCGAAGAAATGGCGGTGCGCGCCGGCCACCCGTTGTACCAGGCCATTGCCCATCGTGCCTGGGGCATGGCACACAGGTTGGTAGGCGAATACGCCGAGGCCGAGGAGCGTCTCACCCAGGCGTTGGCGTCGTTCCAGAAATTGGCTACGCGCTGGCAGATGGGACGTACCCTGTGTGAGTTCGCCGAACTGGCGCTGGCGCAAGGAGACACCGGCGCGGCGCGCGATTACCATACCCGCGCGCTAACCTTGTTTGAAGAAATGCGAGCCGCCCCCGATGCGGCGAGAACGCGAGCGGCGTTGTCTGGAGGCTAGACGCGTATTCGTCTCGCCCGAAAGCATATATACAACCCTCATGGACCGGAAAGAAACTGAACTGCAATTCGTCGTCTGCATCAAGAATGAGGGCTATCAAGCATCTTTGGAACTACGAAAGATTTATCGTGCGTTGCCGGATAGTGAAGCACTCGCGCATCGCCTGATACGAGTGATAGACGAGTCTGGTGAGGACTATCTGTATCCGACGGACTATTTCGCTCCGATTACGCTGCCGCAGACAATTAGCGATAAGCCGGTTTAATTACTACTGAACGCATCTATTGGAGTCCACCATCATGGAAGATCGCATGACCGAACTGATTGCTCACAAGATGGTCAACAACGAAGATCTGCATTTCGTGATCGTGGAAGAGTGTTATTCCGACGGCGGCGAGCCGTTCACGCTTTTTGTGCACGCAAATCATTTCTCCCAGAACCGGACAGAACGAGCCAGATCATTCTTTAATAGCCTTGACGAAGCACTTGCGTACTGCCAGCAGCAGTATGACATCGGGCAGAAAGACTGGCAGAGCGAAGTCAGGTTTGTCCAGGACTTCCACTTTGAATATGGTGTGACAAACCTCGGGTCACCACAACCTTATTTGTTCGGGCTTGAGGATGGACAGGTCATATTTCGGATGACCAAGGCGCAGGATTCAGAGGACAACTGGGGAGAGGTACTCAATATCTGTGGAGATAGGGAAGGGTTACGGCGATTGGCGGCCATGATTTTGCTATGTGCTGACGGAGAGCGATACGATGACGGAATGCACATCCACCTTGACGATAAAGACGGTGTCATTCTGCCTGATTTTCCAGTAAATCTACGAAACCCCGCCTACTTGGAATCCCTCGTCAGTGACGACCTGAGAGAAGGGAGTACTGCGTGGCGGTTCACACAGTGAACCACCAAAGCGGAACCGCCGACGAAGATTAAGTGATTTTCTAACAAGCAAACGTATCGTCTTCTGATCAGCGGATAGGTAGCGGATTAACGGATGGCCTCGCCGCAGACAGTCGTTATCCGCTAATCTGCTACGCCGAAGGTATCCGCTGACTTGGGATCATCATACTACCGGAGACCCATCATGCCACCCCTCCACCTGTCCCTATCCCGCCAGCCTCTGCGCCTCATCCCCAATCGCGTCTATCGGACCTATCTCGGTGGCCGCCTGATTGATGAGTTGCAGGGGCGATCCGACCCCACCGACAACACCTTCCCGGAAGAGTGGGTGGGGTCATTTACACGAGCAGTCAACCCCGTACGCGAGCACGTCGTGGACGAAGGGCTGAGCGCGGTAGCCCTGCCAGACGGCAGCCAGGCAACCCTCCTCTCCCTTGTCCAGCAAGACCCGGTTCCCTTCCTGGGCGAGAAGCACGTGGCGCGCTTCGGCACAGACCTGCGGGTGCTGGTCAAACTGTTGGACTCGCTCATCCGCCTCCCCATCCAGACCCACCCCGACCGCGCCTTCTCGCGCCGCTATCTGAACTCTGACTACGGCAAGACCGAATCGTGGCTCATCCTCAACACGCGCGTCGTGGACGGCGAGGAGCCGTACATTTTGTTAGGTTTTAAACCGGGGATTGACCCGAAGGCGTGGCGCCGGCTGGTTGACACCCAGGACAGCGCGGGCCAGGTCGCCGCGCTCAACCGCATCCCCGTGCGCGCGGGCGACGTCTATTTCGTCCCTGCCGGCACCCCCCACGCCATCGGCTCCGGTGTCTTTATGGTAGAAGTGCAGGAACCGAGCGATTGGGTCGTGCTGACGGAATTCACCGTAGGCGACATCAAAATCCCTGTGGAATATTGCCACATGGGCCTCGGCTTTGACCTGGCCTTGCAGACCTTTGACTACCGCGGCGAGACGGTAAGGCAGGTGCAAAGCCGCTGCAAGGTCACACCACGATTACTGTGCCAGGAAACAGGCGGGAGCGAATGGGAACTCATCGGCCCCGGCCAGACACCCTACTTCGGCGCGCATCGCCTGGATGTGCAGCGGTCACTGGATATACCCGCAGGCCGCTGTTACCTCGCTATCATCATCGCGGGTGAAGGCACCATCGTCTCGGATAAGGGCTACACCCCTGCCCATCGCGGTGAAACGTTCTTCTTGCCCGCGACCCTCGGCCCACACCAAATACAGACGAGTGGTGCGGGGTTGCTCCAGGTGATGTGTTGTTATCCTCCAGATCCCGATGGTGAGTAAAGAATACGACGGCTCCATCACATAATGGAGCCGTCGTAGATTATTTTTCGGATAGGTACGCAACCAGTCCGCAGAGATTGTGCAGAAGTAGGGCTGCTACGTAGTACGTAGCGTGTAGAACCAGCAGGCGCCGCTACGTGGCGCAAGCGTGATGGAAAAACCATCGCGTGCCAGGGCCGCTCCGTGGATCTCCTTCGTTTCACCTGTTTCAGGGTTCTCAAACAGGTAAGTTGCATCTGTGCGGACCCCGTCCAGATGAACCGTCATCGTCTCCTCCGGAGATTTGGGGAAGCGAATCGCCTGCACCAGCCCACGGGCCGTTTCCGGGGCGTCAAACTGCCACACCACCCACCCCTGGGCGCTGCGCTGGCCGGGCGTATGCGGGTAATAGTCGCCGTAGAGCATCAGGGCGGCGGCCTTACGCCAGATCGCGATCATCTGGAAGGCGAGTGCGTAGTCATAGTCATCCCGCCGGATGTCCTGCCCGAGTGCCAGCATCGCCGCCATGCCGCAGTGGAAAGAGTAGCTATCCACAACGCTGTCAAACCTCGGGTTCTTTTCAATGTCCCAGGAAAGCGTGACCTCCTTGAAGTACGGGATCCATTCATACAGCGTGCGGTGGAAATCCAGCTTGATCGGATGGTCACCGTACCCGTAGTCAGTATAGTGCAGCGGCACGGAACGGCGCATGGTCTCCAGGTCGTTCCGGCGTCCTCCGCTCGCGCACGAGTCAATCCACAGGCCAGGGTTGCGTGCCAACAAGTCGTCCCAAAAGCGCAGATAGCCCTGGACGTGCAGGTTCTCGTTCATGCCCTGCCGATCCTCTGGCTCATTCGTGCGCCAGTAGGCCAGCGGGGGGAAGTTGTGATCTTGCCGATAGATCTTGATGCCGTTATCCGCGATCAGCCGGCACACATGGTCGGTCAGCCATTGGCGGCATTGTGGATCGCCCAGGTTCAGTAGTGAGCTTTCGCTGTCCTTCACCCTGAGCAGCCACTCCGGGTGCTCCAAGTCAAGCCGCGAACCACGAAACACCCGTTCTGGCTCAAACCATACCAGGAGATTAGCGCCGTACCGAGCCGCATAGTCGGATACCGGCTTGAATCCACGCGGGAATCTTTCTGGATCAGGTTCCCAGGTACCCGTCCTCCACCATTTTCTCTCGTTTTTCTCGTTGCGGCACGGGTACCACCCGGCATCAATCCACCACACGTCAGGGCGATAGCCCAGCCGCTCAAATTTCTCTATAAAGCGAATCTGATTCTCCTCAGTCGCGGCGGTGAATTCCTCTCCCTCATCGGTGCCAGCGCACACCAATCATGGCCGAAGCGGTTGCCCGTTCGGTCGGGGGAGGAGGTGGGCGAGGTACCACCGGCGCCACAGATTAACACCCCTGCGGGAGTCGCCGGACCAGAAAAGCACAGCCAGGCGCGGCGTGCGGATGGTTTCGCCGGGCGCAAGCCGCAGGTTGGTCTTTTCCTGGCCCGCGCGGACGTGCACACCGTCGGCCTGCCCCGCGAAGCGAGCCGCCCATTGCGCGGGCCAGCCGATAGCCAGCGATAGGCCCCAGCCAGCAAACGTGATGCGATAGTAGGGGAAGGCGCCATCGCAGGAACGTCCCCCGTTGGGCGCAAAACTCATCACGCTGCCGGCGGTAAGGGCTGTCTCCTGGGACGTGTATCCTTCCGCGCTGTAATAGTCCCCGTTGCAGTGGTAGAGGACAGGCGAAGATCCCCTGAAGTCCCCGTCCAGGGCGAGGATGTCGCGGATAATCGGCGTGGTGGTTGTCCCCGTGTTGGTGAACCAGGCCACCCATTCCACCGCCGGATAGTCCAGGTATTGTGTCAAAACGACCTGGAGACTCAAACCGGTCGCGGCATCGGTGCCCGCGAAGACCATCTCCGTAATGTTGGCATCAATGAGTCGCCAGCTGGATGTCGGATGCCACGCCTCTGGGATGCCCCGGACTGTTTTGCCATCCAGCACGAATGAGATTGGCAAATCTGCCGCGCGGGCGAAGTGACGCTCTGTCCATGCCCGGCTTTTCAGCATGTCCTCGGGCTTGGTTGTAGGGGATGCAGTGGTAGCGTGCATATCATTCTCCTTTGCTTGATCGTCCAGTCTGTGACTGGATTATCCAGTATAGACTGGATTATGCCATGTCTGACCATGCCCGGCAAGGCGACCGCCTCACCAGAAGGGCTGTGTCATTTTCGGTTCGAGCGCAGAGGTTGTTGCGCCGTAGGGGCGGGCCTACATGCCCGCCCTGGTCCTGGGCGGCCACATAGGGCCGCCCCTACAATCCTCGTTGCCCGGCAGAGCCGTTCGCGACTTGCCTGGGCGAGAATGGAATGCCCCTGAAGATGGCCTGTACCGCGCGCTTGAGACCAGGCAATTCCTGCTCCATCGTGGCCCATGCGACGTCAGAGCAGATCCGCCAGAGAGCTAACGGGTGAACGATACCCGTGAGTGACCATGCTCGCTAGCAGATCGTCGGCATCCCCCACTGGCAGTTCGCCCCTCTTGACAAGGAGAAGTAAAACGCCGATAGTTCCAGATACCTTGACCCCACGCCCCATGGCCAAGCGGCGGGCCGCTAAGTCATCGGATAGGAAGAGACATCGTCTGCTCTGCGCCACAGCCAGGCACTCGGCTTCACCAAAGTCCAGTTGTAAGGACAAGGCAGCGGCCAGTGTGCGCTCTTCCAGCGTCGGTTCCAGAATTTGCAGCCAACTCCAATCACAGGGCGGCACAAGCCCCAGGGATACGCCATCCCGTAGTTCGGTCATCACCAGCGGGGTTGTCGCGGCATTCTTGCCCAGGGCCTGACGAATGAGACCAGGGCCTTGCACGTGGGCGGAATTGCTGAGGACGGTCGTATCCAGGAGGGATGATGGCATTGGAGGCTCCGGGGCCTAACTCTGCAATGCTTCAACCTCAGCCTTAGCCTCTTCCACTGTGGCAGGCCCCAGACGCAGCGGGATCCCCAGCCGATGAAAGCGTTCGGTCAAGTCAAAGCGGGAAAACCCCATCAACTCAGCAGCCCGGCCTAGACTGATCTCCCCATCTAAATAGGCAGAGAGCACGCGGTCCCAACCGGCCTGCAGATCGCCGCCGGCCGCAGCAATAGCCTGCGCTACTGCCTCTTGTTCCAGGCCGCGCGGCAGCAAATGCCGATCTCTGATCGGCGCGGGGTGTGGAGGGAGCGCGTGGTAGGCAGCGATAGCCCGCAAGCAGCGGTAATCAGCAGCGTCCATGATCGCCACCTGTTCTTCGCCATAACTCTCAACGATGATGGGCCGTCCCCGCCGGGCGCGATCTAATATCTGGCGCGTGTGGCGTGCCAGATCGGTCTTGCTGATAATCGGTCCTAGAGCCATCTTGGGTACTCCATATATTACGTATATTACACAGTCTACACAACCCTCCCGCAAATGTCAAATCCCGTCACGCCCCCGATACGGCAAATGCAGCGGCGCTGCAGTTTGCGTTTGGCATCCTCTGGGCAACGGTCATGCACGCCGCTGGCGTCACAGCCCCAAGCCCAATCGGTCGTAGGAGGCATCGGTCAAGTCTTGCAGCACGCTCAGGTAACGCTCGGTCGTCTGGATGCTGGCGTGGCCCAGTTTCGCATACGTCTGGCACAGCCCGCAGCCGATCAGCACGGCCAGGACCGCCCGATCGCGCAGGCCCTTCAGTTTTGGCCCAGGCGCAGGGGTTGTTGCGCCGTAGGGGCGGGCCTACGTGCCCGCCTGGCCCTGGGCGGCCACGAAGGGGCGCCCCTACAATCCTCGTTGCCTGGCAGAGCCGTTCGCGACCTACCTGGGCGAGAATGAAATGACCCTACTCCGGAATCGCGTGACTTGCGGAATGGGCGTGAGGGTGATAACATAGAGACTTGGTGGCGGCCTTCTATTCCCAGATACTTTGGAGGGTTCCCAATGAAAAAGCCCACGTTTGGAGTCATCGTCGGAAACCGCAACTTCTTCCCCGCGCACCTGTGCGACAGCGGACGCAAGACCATCCTGAAGGTGCTGGCCGAGGAAGGGATCAACGCCGTGGCTCTCACCCCGGAAGATACGAAATACGGCAGCGTGGAGAGCCTCAGCGATGCCGAGAAGTGTGCCGCCCTCTTCCGGCAGCACCGCGACGAGATCAACGGCGTTCTCGTCACCCTCCCCAACTTCGGCGACGAGCGCGGGGTCGCCAATACGTTGCGTTTTGCCGGGCTCAACGTCCCGGTCCTGATTCATGCCTTCCCCGATACGACCGAGCGCATGACCATCACCGACCGCCGCGACTCCTTCTGCGGCAAGATGTCGGTCTGCAATAACCTGAGCCAGTACGGGATTCCCTTCAGCCTGACGCGCCTGCACACCGTCGACCCTACTTCCGACAGTTTCCGCCATGACTTGCGCCGATTCGTCGCGGTCTGCCAGGTGGTGGAGGGTCTGCGCACGGCGCGCATCGGGGCTATCGGAGCGCGGCCGGCGGCCTTCAACACCGTTCGCTACAGCGAGAAACTTCTGGAGCGAGCAGGCATCAGCGTAGAAACACTTGACCTATCCGAAGTCTTTGGACGCGCCAACCGCCTGCGCGACGACGACCCCGCCGTGCGCGAGAAGCGGGCCGAGATAGAAGCCTACGCCAACGCCACCCGCGTCCCCCCGGAGCCCATGAACAGGATGGCGAAGTTCGGGCTCGTGGTGCAGCGTTGGATGAACGAGCGCAACCTGCAGGCAACGGCGGTACAGTGCTGGACCTCTATGGAAGAGTTCTATGGAGTGACTCCCTGTACCCTGATGAGCATGATGAGCAACAGCCTCCTCCCCAGCGCGTGCGAGACCGACGTGGCCGGTGTGGTGGGGATGTACGCGCTGGCCCTCGCCTCCGGCAAGGCCAGCGCGCTGGTGGACTGGAACAACAACTACGGCGATGACCCCGACCAGGCGGTAGTCTTCCATTGTTCCAACCTCCCCAAGCAGGTCTTCACCGACATCCCCGTGATGGATTATCAGGAGATCATCGCCGGAACCGTCGGCAAAGAGAACGCCTACGGCATCGTGTCGGGCCGGGTGAAGGCCGACCCGTTCACCTATTGCCGGGTCTCCACCGACGACGTGCGGGCCAGCATCACCGCCTACGTGGGCGAGGGCGTATTGACCGAAGACCCGCTCCTGACCTTCGGCGGTTATGGCGTGATCCGCGTGCCCAACCTGCAAGGGCTTCTGCGCTACATTTGTGAGAACGGTTTTGAGCACCACGTCGCCATCAACCTATCGCAGACCGCCGCCGCCGTGGAGGAAGCACTGAGCAAGTACCTCGGCTGGGCGGTCTATAACCACGACCGGAAGGGGGTAGCGTGAGCGGCAAGAAACACGCGATCGGTGTGGACTTCGGCACGGAATCGGGACGCGCCGTGCTGGTAGAGGTGGACACCGGACGCGAGGTGGCGACGGCTATCTATCCATATCGCAACGGCGTCATTGACGAAAGTCTCCCCGAATCGGGCTTGCGGTTGGACCCCGACTGGGCCCTGCAAGACCCTGCTGACTACGTTGAAACGTTCAAACAGACCATCCCTGCGGTCTTGCGCCAGGCTGGAGTGTCCGCGGAGGACGTCATCGGCCTCGGCATTGACTTCACCGCCTGCACCATGATGCCGACCAAGAAGGACGGGACACCCCTCTGCTTTCTGAAGGAGTGGCGCGAGAACCCCCACGCCTGGGTCAAACTCTGGAAGCACCACGCGGCGCAGCCGGAGGCCGACCGCATCAACCAGGTGGCGCGGGAGCGAGGCGAGCCGTGGCTGAATCGTTATGGGGGGAGAATTTCCTCGGAATGGTTCTTCTCTAAGGCCCTACAAATCCTGGATGAAGCCCCGCAGGTGTACGCTGCCGCAGACCGGCTCATAGAGGGCGCGGACTGGGTGGTATGGCAATTGACCGGCGAGGAGAAACGGAACTCCTGCACCGCAGGCTACAAGGCCATCTGGTCCAAGCGCGACGGCTTCCCAACGAACGCCTACGTCCGCGCCCTTGACCCTCGCCTGGAGCGCGTGATAGACGAGAAGATGAGCCGCACCATCTATCCCATCGGCCAGCGGGCGGGCGGGCTCACGGCGCGCGCCGCAGAGTGGACCGGCCTCAAGCCGGGGACGGCGGTAGCCATCGCTAACGTGGACGCGCACGTGAGCGTGCCGGCAGCCACCGTCACCGAACCGGGCCGCATGGTTATGATTATGGGGACGTCCACCTGCCACATGGTCTTGGGGGCAGAGATGAAGGAAGTTCCCGGCATGTGCGGCGTCGTGGAGGACGGCATCATCCCCGGCCTCTTCGGCTTTGAGGCAGGCCAATCGGGCGTCGGCGACATCTTCGCCTGGTTCGTGGAGAACGCCGTGCCGCCGGAATACCACGACGAGGCTAAGAGCCGCGGGTTAGACCTGCACAAATTGCTGGAGGAGAAGGCTGCCCGGTTGCAGCCAGGAGAGTCGGGGTTGCTGGCAGTGGATTGGTGGAACGGCAACCGCTCCGTGCTGGTGGACGTGGACCTGACCGGCTTGCTCATCGGTGCAACCTTAGCCACCGAAGCGCCGGAGATTTACCGGACGCTGATTGAAGCGACAGCCTTCGGCACGCGCGCCATCATTGAGTCGTTTGAAGAGAGCAACGTTGCCATCCGCGAACTCGTCACCACAGGCGGCTTGCCGGAGCGCAACAAGCTCCTGATGCAGATTTACGCCGACGTGACCGGCAGGGAGATGAAAGTGGCGGCCTCCAAACAGGCGGGCGCGCTGGGTTCGGCCATGTTTGGCGCGGTGGCCGCCGGGAAAGCCGCGGGCGGTTACGACACCATCTTTGAGGCTGCGCAGAAGATGGCGCGCCTGAAGGATGAGGTTTATCGGCCCATCGCAGCGCACCAGCGCTCCTACGATCTGCTATATGCCGAGTACAAGCGGCTGCACGACTACTTTGGCCGCGGTGAGAACAACGTGATGAAGACGCTCAAGCGGCTGAAGGCGGAGGCACGCGCCAACTAGCAGAAGTTCGGCGACGACAGCAGCAAAAAGCAAACCACGGAGACACCGTGGTCCGTGAGGCGGAGCCTGGGCGAGCAGAGGGCACGGAGAAAGGCCCTCACTATCCCCTGCCCCTCCCTCTCCTAAAATTAGGAGAGGGAGGGGGAAGCCGCGGGACTTTGCCCCCTCTCCCAAATATGGGAGAGGGGATAGGGAGCGAGGGCCTCTCATCTGCTGACCGGCAGGTGCTACCGCTTCTTCTGCCCATAATCCTCCACGTAGCGGCGGCGCAGCCGGGCGACCAACTCCGCGGGTATCTCCCCCGGCTGCCCCAGCGTCAGCGCATAATAGACAGTGCGGGCCACGTCCTCCACCATCACCGCGGCCTTGACTGCTGCTTCCGCGTTGGGACCAACCGTGAAGACACCGTGGTTCTTCAGCAAGATCGCGGGGGAATCGCCGATGCCGCGCACAACCTCGCGCCCGATCTCCTCGCCGCCGATCATCGCCAGCCCTCCCACGGGAATCGGCCCGCCGAACTCGTCGGCAACGGCGGTGAGATAGACCGGAATAGGGCGGCCCAGCGCGGCGAAGGCCGTCGCATAAGGCGAGTGGGTGTGCACCACACCATGCACGTCAGGCCGGTGGCGATAGATGTAGAGATGCGTGGCCGTGTCGCTGGAAGGTTTCAGGTCCCCTTCCACAAGATTACCGTCCGCATCCAGAATCACCATTTGATCGGGGCGCAGGTCGTCGTAGCGCACACCGCTCGGCTTTATGACTATCAACCTCGTCGCGGGGTCACGTGCGCTCAGGTTGCCGCCCGTCCAGACCACCAAGTTGTTCCTGGGCAGTTCCAGGTGCAGCCGCCACACCTCATGGCGCAATTCGTCTAGCATCTTGCCTCCTGACGCGAGTGCGCCTATTCTACCACAGGCTCTGCGCGCTGCCAATCCTCTTGCATGGCTATCGGGATCATGGTATAATCTCGGCCATGAGAGAACTAACCGTTGGCAAAACACGTGGACTGCAACAAATATCCAACCCCCAGGGCATCTTCACCATGCTGGCGGTGGACCAGCGGGGGTCGCTGCAAAAGCAACTCGGCACCGGCGACGTGGCCGCCTCGTTTGACGAGATGGTCACCTTCAAACGCCAGGTGACGGCTGCGCTGGCTCCCTATGCCAGCGCCGTGCTCCTGGATCCCATCTTTGCAGCGGCGCAGACCATCGTGGGCAGCGATCTGCCGGGCAGGGCCGGCCTGCTGGTCAGCATTGAGGCCACAGGCTACGAAGGCGACGCCAAGGCGCGGCGCACCGGCCTCGTCCCCGGCTGGTCGGTGGAGAAGATCCGCCGCATGGGAGCCCAGGCGGTCAAACTCCTTCTCTATTATAACCCGGACGCGCCAACCGCCGCGGAGCAAGAGAGACTCTGCCGGCAGGTCGCGGCAGAGTGCCAGAAGCACGACATCCTGTTCCTCATGGAATGCGTCACCTATCCGGTGCGAGATGGCGAAGATAAAGGGGACCTGGTGATTGAATCGGCTAAGCGTCTGGCTCCCCTGGGCGTGGACGTCTATAAGGCCGAGTTCCCCGGCGAAGGTGCCGGCTCGCCCGACCGGCTACTGGATAACTGCAACCGCCTGACCAATGCCGTCAATGGGCCGTGGGTGCTTCTCAGCGCAGGCGTGGACTGGGAGTTGTTCCGAGCGCAGGCCGATATCGCGATGCGGGGCGGCGCATGTGGCTTCCTGGCCGGGCGTGCCATGTGGAAAGAAGCCATCAAGCTGAAGGGGGCCGCACGCGAGACGTTCTTGCGCACCACGTCGGCAGCCCGCTTCCAGGAGTTGGTTACCATCGCCGAACAGGCGATGCCCTGGACAAAACGGTTGCAGGCCGACCTGGCACGGGTGAAGGTGACCGAAGGCTGGCACGAGAGATATTAGATTTTTTGACAGTCTGCCGATCTTGGGTATAATCATTCATTGGTGCTCTACAACACATATATCCCGCCCTTCGCACGTCAGGAGTGATCCGCAGTGACCGATCAAGAAAGGCCAGAGATGGCCGTGGCGGCTGCACCGGCGTCCGAGAGTGAGCAGGTCCCCGCCACGGCTGAGGTGATGACCGCCCCTCTCGCGCAGACATCGGAGGTTCCGGTTCAGACCCCGACCCAGGCCGAGCAGCCACAGCAGACTACCGGGCAGCAAGAAAACCAAACAGCACAAACGCAAACTTCCCGCCCCCGACGGCGACGCCCCCCCCGGCCCAAGGGAGATTACGCTCCCGTCCAGATTATTCCCCCCACGAAGAACGTCAAAACGCGGACGGTTGGCATGGAGTTGGAAGGTCGCGTCAAGCGACTGGCCGATTTCGGAGCGTTTATTGACATCGGCGTCGGGCGTGACGGTCTGGTGCACGTCTCCGAAGTCTCCGTCAAACGCATTACCAAGATCAACGACGTGCTGAATGTGGGGGATACGGTCAAGGTCTGGATCAAAGAACTAGACCGGACTAAGAACCGCATCAGCCTGACGATGATCTCTCCTGATACCCGCACCATCCACGACCTCAACGAGGGCGACCTGGTCACGGGCACTGTCACCCGGCTTGCCCCTTACGGCGCGTTCATAGACATCGGTGTTGAGCGCGATGGCATGCTCCACGTGAAAGAGATGGGCAATGGTTACGTCGCCAAGCCGGAGGACGTCGTGAA
>JADYZS010000475.1 GCA_020853075.1 Anaerolineae bacterium
AGGAGAGAACGCGCACGTTGATTCTGCGTGGGGTAACGCTTCCGGGTGGGGTGGCATTGGTGGGGCAGAGGATTTACGTGGAGCGGTCTGAGGGTGGTGGGGTGGATTACGAGATAGAGGCGGTGGATGGGCCACAGGTGCGGGTGCGGGCCAGCAGCCTCGGCTTCAATCGGGGCAAGGTCAAGGAATACGATGCTGCGAGCCGTGTCCTCTCCTCGGATTCGGGGCTGTTGATGCTAGGCACACCTGGCCCCCACGCGCGTGGTTTGACGCTGACGCTAGACGGCCAGGCTCAACCTCTACGCGTCCATCCTTCTGCTGGCCCCACTCACCACGAGCAGGGGCCGTTCCGTATGACGTTGGACAGAACCCCGGAGCGGGAGCCACGTGCGGGGGAAGGGTTCACCGTGTGGAGCGTGGGGCCGGGCGACCGGGTGCGGGTTCCGGGGGCGGTCTCGCTGGAACGCCTCTCGCCGACGCGCTACCGGGTAGCGGCCAACGCGTCGCTGCGCCTGACCTTGCCGGGGCCGCGTGGGGCCCATGCCTGGTTGCGGCGGGCGACGGGCTGGTTTGATTGTGGTGGGATACGGGCCGCCTTCATCACGCCGGAGATGGTAGGCGGTGCTGCGGTGGAACTGGTGCTCTCCGCCCGCAGCCCTCTTTGATCTATACCCCAATAATAGCAATTGCACTCTTAGGAGGTTGACGATGGCACGTCCGCAGGTGTGGTTAGACTTGACGTTACCCCCGTACGCTCTGACGTTGTTGCATGCCGAGGCCGACGCGTGCGGCCCGCGCACCACTACGTCACAGCCGGACCCTTTCGTCGGCATAGAAGATGCCGACGCGGCTTTGACCAGTTCCGGGTTGCGCTGGAATGGCGCGGTGCTTGGCCGCGCCCGCCGTTTGCGCCTCCTGGCGCGCGTTGGTATCGGGTATGACAACGTGGACGTCGCTGCGGCCACGGCCCACGGCATCCCCGTCGCAAACACGCCCGACGGGCCCACCGAATCCACCGCCGAGCACACCGTGGCCCTCATCCTGGCGCTGTCCAAGCGTATCTATCGCGCCGACCGCTTGGCTCAAAAGAGCGGCTGGACCCGGTCGTCGGAGTTGATAGGGATGGAATTGACGGGGAAGACCCTCGGTGTGGTCGGCCTGGGACGGATCGGCAGCCGTGTCACGCAGATCGCCCGCGTCCTCGGCCTCCGCGTCCTGGCCTACGACCCCATCATGCCGTGGGAGCGGGCGCAGACGGTAGGGGCCATCCTGGTGGAGAGCCTGGAAGCCGTCCTGCGCCAGAGCGACGTCGTTACTCTCCACGCGCCCGCCCAGGCCGATACGATAGGGATGATCGGCGAGGCGCAGTTCGCCCAAATGAAGCGCGGCGTTTATTTTATCAATTGCGCGCGCGGTGCGCTGGTGGACGAATCTGCCCTCCTCGCAGCCCTGCGCAGCGGGCAGGTGGCCGCCGCGGCCCTGGACGTGCTGGTGCAGGAGCCGGCACCCGCGGGCCATCCTCTCTACGGCCTGGACAACGTCCTCATTACGCCCCACATCGGTTCTTATACCGAAGAAGGGGTGCGCAAGATGCTCGTCCGTGCCATAGAACAGACGGTGCGCGGCCTGCGGGGTGAGCGCCCCACCAACCTGGTCAACCCGGAAACGTGGCCGCGCGCCGTGTAACTTGAAAACAGTGTCGCGGTCATAAGACCTGGTATTGACATATAAGGCCGTTTGTATCTCAGACTATGAGAGCATGTCCGTACAGTGGAGAGATTTGCCATGACCCTCACGAATGTTCTGACTAATCCCACAGAGCGCCAATTGGCTTATGCGGTGGAGGAAAACCTGTTCGCTCTGTTCCAGGCGATGGCAGCAACCCTGCCCGACGCTGAGATGGTTCGGACGGAGAAATTGAATTACCACCTGGCCTTTCCGACCAATCCCATGTTCAAGGGCATCTGGCGAACAAGGCTTTCCTCGGACGAAGTTAACCAGGCCATTGACAAGGCCCTGGCTTGGTTCAAGGAACGTGGTGCTCCCTACGTCTTCTGGTGGACCGGTCCAGGCACAAGGCCCGATGACCTGGGCGCGCGGTTGCAGGCGCACGGGCTAATAGATATGGCGGAACAAATGCAAGAATTGGCGGGCGGCATCAAGCAGACCGCATTGGGCGCGCCTGGCATGGTGGCTGACCTGCACCACATGAACGAAGCAGCACTCAACACCGTGCCTTCTGAATTCAGCATCAAGGAGGTTGCCAGCGAGGCCGACCTATATGACTTTAAACGCGTCTTCATTGAAAGTTATGAGATCGCTGATCAATTCGGGCAGGCCTGGGTGGACGCTACGCTCAGCCTGGGCATTGGCAAGACCCCGTGGAGGATGTATGTCGGCAGGTTGGACGGTAAGCCAGTGGCGACCAATATGCTCTTCAACGGAGCAGGGGTCGCCAGCGTTTATGCGGTCGCGACTGCGCCACCAGCACGCGGAAAGGGCATCGGCGGAGCGATCACACTGAAGCCCCTCCTGGAAGCCCGTGACATGGGCTACCGTTACGCCGTGTTGTTCTCCAGTGAAATGGGTGTGCGCGTCTACGAACGCATCGGCTTTCGTCTGGCGAACGTGCGCATCAACCGCTATTTATGGCGAGCGAGATAGCCGCTACTCTAACTCTCCTCACGCAGGCGTTGAAGGACGGACAGTTTTACACCTTTGGGACCTCTCTCCGCCTCTCTCTGTTGACTTGCACGGATCTCGTGCTATAACGGTCTGCCATCGGCGGTCTGCCGTCATACATCGAAAGCACAATCATGCGCCAACCACAAACCAAACGCACGACTCCCCATTCTGACCTAGACATTTTCCAGAAACTACCCTGGCTTCTGGACGCCTCGGCCTGGGGGCTTCCCCTGAGCGCGGCGGGCCTTGACCGGGACGCGTTCATGCTCGGCGGCAATGGCCGCCTCAGCGCGCGCCTTGGTTGGCAGACGCCCTACTGCACCCTGGATCGCATCCTGGGGCCCTACTTTGATGGCTATGCCTTCTATGCGAGCCATTACTTTCGCCAGGATCATGTTGTCCTGGCCCGCGACTGGCAGCCACCCCTGGATTGGCAAACGACGCAACATTATCTCTGGCGTGTGCGGGGGACGGCCATCTTCGTAACCCAGGATAGCGATGGCGCACTGGAACTGACGACGATCAATGCCGTGCTGCCGGGAGCCGATCCCATCTGTCTCTACCGGCTCTTCATCCTGCGCAACGTGGGCCAGGGGCCGGTACTTGATTTTGGGCTGTGGGTGGACGCGCTGCCGGAGGTTATGTATCCGGGCCCCGGTCACTGGTCGCGCATTGAACCAGTAGGAAATGGTCGCTTGTTAGAAACCGTCACCGAGTATCGCCTGTCGACCAAGCCGCCTTACCAGGGTGACCTGCAACGCTTCCGCGTGGCGGTACGCGGATTGGTAGGAGGCCAGACACGCGGCTTGCAGGCTCTGGTAAAGCCGTTAGACAGGCTGGATCCGGGTCAGACAGTTGAGGTCGCCCACTACGTCATCGTGGCGCCCGATGGCGTTGCAGCCAGCGCCAACTCCGCGGCGAACCTCTTTGAGCAGCGGTTGGCAGAGAAAGGCCTGTCAGAACCGTTGAAGGAGGCACGTGCCTGGTGGCTGGATTGGCAGCGCGGTGGAACGCAATTTACCTGCTCCGATGTGCGCGTACAGGATGCGGTAGACGCGGTGATGGTACTGGAAAAGGTCTGCGAACACTTCACCGGTGGTTTCACCGTGATAGATGACTACACCGGCTGCTTTTTCCGGGATAGCGAAGGCCCGTTCCTCACCATGCTCAATAGCGGTCGCTTCCACGAGGTACGTCGGGGGCTTGACTTCTTCTACCAGGCCGACTATACCGCCGGCAAATTCACCAACTCGCATCTCCTTGACCTACCGTTGTTGGAGCCGCCGTCCGGTTACGATTGGAGCCAACACCACCTGGACACACCCGGTGATGTGCCCAACCTGCGCGTCTGGTTCTATCCCCTCTATCACGCCTTCACGGGGGACCTGGAACCGGCCCGCGCCCGCTTTGACTATCTAAAGGCATCCCTTCTGAACCAGGACTTCGCGGCCAACGGCTACCTGGCGACCTGGAGCGGCGACGAGACCTACGGCGTCGGTCCTATCGGCCCCATGCGTAAGGGACACTCCGCCGACAACTCGTTCATTGCCATTGCCGCGGCGCGCGGCCTGGCAGATCTGGCCCGCAGGATGGGCAAAGAAGCAGACGCGACAGAACTGGAACACCTGGCAGAGCAAATCCACCAAAGCGTAGAGGCGAACCTCTGGCTTGAAGATGAGAGTCGCTACGCCATGCGGCTAGACAAGGATGGCCGGTTAGACCGCACAGCATCCTCACCCGGCCTGATGGAGCCGCTTTGGATCGGCGCTGCCACAGACGACGATGACCACGCGGCCCGCTCGCTGGAATACGTGCTAGAGCATCTGCGGCGCCCCTCCGGCCTGGTGCGCACCATCCCCGATTACGAGTACACCTTCGGCCATGCTGTCGGGATGCTCCTCGTTGGGCTGGCGCGATTAGACCATCCGCGCGCCGAGGAAGTATTCCACGACCTCTTGCGCCATCTCCCGCCGTCTGCCGTCTGCGGCGAATACTATACCGACGACGCGCGCGGTCCTGTCGTGGCTGCGAAATACATCAGTTACACCATCTATGGTCACCTGGCGCGTATCTGGGAAGCAGGCGTCAACATAGACGCGCTCCTCTTCTATCTGTCGGGGTACGGGCCGCACGCCGCCGAGGGCCGCGCTGCCCTCAAGCCGCATCTCCCGTCCGGCTGGCGAGAGATGGCCTTTCGCAACCTGCGCCTGGGCGACTCGTGCTTTGACCTGGAAGTGGCGCGCGGACGCGGGCAGATGCGCTATCGCCTCCGCGGCCACGGGCCGCGCACCCTGAACATCTCGCTCGCCGCGATAACAAAAACAGGGGATGCCTCGGCCCGGCTCAACGGGCGCGCGGCCCGTCCCGCGACGGTCAAGCCGACCCGCTACGGGGGACAACGCTGGACCTTTGACCTGGAACTGGGCGCGGGACAAACACAGACTTTGCAGATCAGAGAGGGAGCGTGACAATGCCCATCATGGCGGTTTCGGCCCACGCTGCCGATTTCTGCACCCGCGCGGGCGCGACGTTTCCCGGCGCGGGGCGCACACCATGACGCCCCCGGATGCAGCGGCTCTCGCCTCATCCCTTGCTGCCAAACCTCTGGTTGTGGATAGTGTCCCTCTTCCTATCGCACCCGACGCCGCAGAGATAGAGGCTGTCTATCTGCCGCTGGCGGAACGCATACGAGACCTGGCACGCCACCTGCGCATCGTTGTGGGCATCTCCGGTCTCCCCGGCTCCGGCAAGACGATCACTGCCCGCGTCTTGGTGTGCATCCTGGAACTCCTGGGCGAGCGCCCAGCCTTCATCGGGTTGGACGGTTTTCATTTGCCGAACGCCGTGCTCCGCGCGCACACCTTCGTGGATGAGGATGGGCAGACTCTATCGCTGTGGCAGCGCAAAGGGCGCCCAGAGACCTTTGACGCGGCGCGTTTCAAAGCACTCCTCACCGAATTGAGACAAGCGACGGCTCCGGTGGCCTTCCCTGCCTACAGCCGCGCGCTGCACGATCCGGTAGAGGGAGCCATCGTCGTCGCGCCGGAGCAGCGCATCATCGTCGTGGAAGGGAACTTCCTGTTTTACGAACGAGGCGACTGGTCGGGGCTGGCTAGCCTGTTTGACCTGCGCGTTTTCGTGGATGCCCCCATGGCAGCCTGCGTGGAGAACCTGCGCGCCCGCCATACGCGCGGCGGGCGCGACGCAGCCGACGTGGAGTACCACATGAAGGTGGTGGATCTCGCGAACATGCCGCTGATTCTGCCCACCCGCGCGCGGGCCCACGTTGTGATCGTGAAGGCCGATGGGCGGCGTGCGGTGGCGTTGCAGTTTGTGGGAAACCCTAAAGGTTTGCCAAACCTTTAGGTACTCCGTATTAGGCGTACTCGCCGTTAGAGTTTTTGCGGTTGACGCTTAAGCCGTTATAGAGTATCATGCCTTCCGGGTTGGATGGCGTTACATAACAAGGGAGGCTTACATGACACGCAAAGTCACCATCAGTTCGGTGCAGTTGCCCAACTTCCGGGAGGGAACGACCAACGCGGAGAAGCGCGAGAGCAACATCCGCACCGCCGAGGAGATGCTGCTCGAGGCGGGCCAGCGCGGGAGCGACATCGCCTGCCTGGGCGAGATGTTCAACATCCTGGGCTGCGAGGTCGGCAAGGAGAACCTGCGTCAAGAAGTTGACCCAAAGGTTCCCGGCGACGTGGTGGAACGGCTGGGCCGCCTCGCGCGCCGCTACCGGATGTACGTCATCGCGCCGATCTACGGTCTTGTCAATGGGGTACCGCGCAACATCGCGCAACTGATCGGGCGCGATGGGGGCTACCTGGGCGGCTACTGCAAAGTCCACCCAACCGACGGCGAACTGAAGAAGGGGATCGTCGCGGGGGACGATTGGCCGGTGTGGGAACTGGATTTCGGCAAGATCGGTATGCAGATTTGCCACGACGCCAGTTTTCCGGAGAGCGCGCGCTGCCTGATGCTGAACGGCGCGGAGGTCATCTTCTGGCCCCACGTGATGGGCGCGTGGGGCGACATCACCTGGGATGCTATGCTGCGGTTGCGGGCCTACGACAACGGCGTGTGGCACGTGGCCTCGTGCTTCGGCGTGGAGCCCAACCGGGCCTGGCGTCCGGGGATGATGCAAGGGCGCAGCAGCATCGTCGCGCCCGATGGCATTATCCTGGCCGACGCGGGGCGTTATCCCGGCATCGCCACGGCGACGGTGGACCTGGATCGCCCGCGCATCGCCCACAGTTTCACTCTCCAGGGCGAGTACGACTTCCGCACCGACGTGCTGAACAACCGCCGTCCCGATACCTACGGGCCATTGGTGAAGCCGCGCAAGCGGGTTCCGCCCGCCGCGCCGCCCGGCCCCCGGCCCTGGTTGAGCGATGAGGAACTGAACGGCTAGGGTAATCACTGCCGCGCTCCGCCCAAAGCGCGGCAGTGCTCATTTGTTGGCGGAGAGTCTCAATCCTGATCCATGTACACGGCGCTACGCCCACCATCTACCGTCAAGGTGGTGCCGCTGACAAAGCCCGCTTCATCCGAGGCCAGGTAGAGGGCCGCCGCCGCGACGTCATCCGGTGTGCCAAGACGCCCGATGGGGTGGAGCGAGGCAACGCGCCGTCTCTCGGCCTCCGGGTCGGGAAAGGTCGCCAGGTAAGCCTCGGCCAGTTCCGTCCCTATCCAGCCGGGACAGATGGCGTTGACGCGAATCTTGTCGGGCCCGCCATCTATCGCCATGCTGCGGGTCAGGCCGACGACCCCGGCCTTGGCCCCCGGGTAGGGGAACGAGTGGCGTAATGTTGCAAAGGCGTGCACCGAGGCGATGTTGATGATGCTACCGCCGCCTCCTTTCCGCATCTCAGGGATCGCGTATTTGCTGCACAACCATACACCCTTGAAATCAACGTTCATGCACTGTTCCCATTGTTCCATCGTCAGGGTGTCGGCTGTGCGGAAGACGATGACACCCGCGTTGTTCACCAGGACGTCCAGCCTGCTGTAGTGGGCTATTGTCTTCTCCACCATCGCCTGGACGGATGCCTCATCCGTCACGTCGGTGGTGACGTGAAGGGCTTCGCCGCCCGCAGCGCGCAGGGAAGCAGCGGCACGCTCGCTCCGCTCCGTCACGATCTCGGCAATGACGACCTTCGCCCCTTCTTGCGTGAACCGTTTGGCGATGCCGTAGCCGATACCCTGTCCGCCTCCGGTCACGATAGCAACCTTCCCCGGAATACGCATAACACCTCCTGGCCTCAGTACCCAAAAAAATAAGGCCCCCTGCGTTCATACGCCGCGGGGGCTCTATCAGAAGAATGGGAAGCACCTACCGCGCGGCCAGGAACTGCACCGTCTGCGTGGCCCAGGTGGCCCAATTGATAAAAGGCTGCGGGTAGAGGCCGATGAGGAGCGTGGCGACCACGGTGACTACCAGGACCACCTGCACCGGCAGCGTGATGCGAATCGGGCTCTCGTCGTTGCCGGACGTAACAAACATGACGCGGACGACGTTCAGATAGTACCAGGCAGAGATGGCGCTGTTGATGGCTCCTACCGCGGCCAACACCAGGAGTTGCACCTGCACCGCCGCGCCGAAGACGAAGAACTTGCCCAGGAAGCCACCCGTGGGCGGGATGCCCGCCAGCGAGAGGAAGAAGACGACCAGCACTGCGGCCAGCCAGGGCGAGCGCCGGATCATCCCGGCATAGTCCTTGATTTCAATGGAGCCAGTGCGCTCCTCCACGGCGAGGACGGCCACAAACGCGCCGACGTTGGTGAAGAGGTAGGCGAAGAGGTAGATCATGAGGCCGTTGATGCCGTTGATGCTGGTGCCGCTGGTGAGATAGACGGCGACCAGGCCGATAAGGATGTAGCCCGCCTGCGCAATGGAAGAGTAGGCCAGGAGCCGCTTGATGTTCGTCTGGCGGATGGCGATGAGGTTGCCCAGCGTCATCGTCACGATGCTGACCCCGGAGAGCACGGCAACCCAATCGCCCTGCGCGGGTTGCATGGGGAGCGCGGTGAGAAGGAACCGCACCAGGACGGCGAACCCCGTAGCCTTAGAGGCGGTGGAGAGGAACGCGGTGACCGGCGTCGGCGCACCGTCGTAAATATCGGGCACCCACTGGTGGAAGGGAACGAGGGAGGCCTTGAAGCCGAGCCCTGCCAGCACCAACACGATGGCCGGGAAGGTGAGGACACGCAAGGAGTTCGGCCCTTGCGTGGCGATGGCGCGGCCGATGCCCTCTAAGTCCGTTGTGCCCGCGATGCCGTAGAGGAGCGAGAAGCCATAGAGCATGATGGCCGAGGCGGTGGAGCCGTAGAGGAAATACTTCATCGCCGCCTCGTTGCTACGCTTGTCGGCCCTCAGGAACCCGGCCAGGACGTACGACGTGATGCTCAAGAACTCCAGGCCCAGGTAAATGAGGACGAGGTTATTGGCGCTGACGGCGACGGTCATCGCCAGGGCCGCGGCCAGGAGGAGCGCGTAGAACTCGCCGGAATAGGGTGAGCGTTTCTCTATGTAGCCCATCGTCGCCAGGACGACCAGGGCCATGCCCGCCAGCGCGATGACCTGGAAGAAGAGGGCGAAGTTGTCCACCGTGAGCATCGTCGCCACGGGCGCATCGCTGCCCTGGATCAGGAAGACGGCCACCAGCGCGGCCAGGAGTCCGGCCAGCGCCAGCGCAGGGACCAAGCGGCGTGTGCTTTCGCGGCCCATGATAAGGTCAACCGCCAACACCAGCGTCCCCGCCACGAGCAGGATGAGTTGCGGAGAGAGAGCAGCAAGGTCAGTCAGGCTCAATGGATTCCTCCCATCAGTCACTCAGGTTTTAGTCACGCTACATAACCGGGTGGCTGCAAACGCCGATTAGACAGCTATACCTGGGCTAAGAGGCGAGATTCATTTGCTTGTATCTGTTGCTCGCTTGCCAGTCGTTGAATGACCTTCTCTATCGCCCTTGCCGTAGAATCAACGATAACTACACCAGGGGGTAATGGGATTTCAAGCCCCAGATCTAACTCCTCTTGTGTTGAAACGACGATCATGGTAGAAATCCTCTTGGTTCTCGTAGCTCTATAAAGCGAACTTGCTGCTTCCGCCAGCGTTTCTCCCGGCCTCTGTACTCTGATGGGGATAGAGCCATTCTCGTGCTCTACTCTCAGGAGGGCGTCTATGCCGTCGTTTCGTTGAACAGGAACTAAGTCTAAGCCCGTAAGCTGCTGCAATACATCCTCTCTTACGTTCCTGTATGCGACTCTACCCACCTCAAGAAGATGCGATTGAGTCTTTACCGGGTTCTCAAGTCGCCCTCTTGTGATCTCAATGGCCTCATCTGAGACATCAATTCCGATTGAACTGCGCTCCAATAGTTTTGCTGCTACAAGCGTTGTGCCGCTTCCACAGAACGGATCAAGGACAGTGTCTCCTTTTTCCGTAACCAATTCAATGACCCTCTCTAACAGTAATACCGGTTTCTGCGTTGGGTACCCGGTTCTCTCCCTCGCCTTGGGGTTTAGGAATGGAATGTCCCACACATCACTAAGGGGCACACCTTTCTTGAGGCCGTTCGGTATAACCTCCCCTTGTTCGTCGCGTGAATATATCGCTTTCCCAAATTCGTCTCGTTTGCGCTTCTGAAGTATCTGTTCAATATTCGTAGCTGGTGAATAATCCGTGAGATACACGTTGAATTTATAGAGATATGTCTTAGAATAAAAAAGGATGTTCTGGTGCGCAGGCAGCAAATTCTTCTGGGAAGCAGACCATCGGCGATAGTACCATATTATCTCTGCACGAAACATGCTCTCGCCAAATACTTCATCCAACAAGAACCGAGCGATATGGGATGCATTACGGTCACAGTGAAAAAAGATGGAACCAGAAGGGCGCAGCACACGATGCAACTCTTGTAGTCTTTTATAAAGGAAATTACTATATTCATCCGTTGAGCTCCAGGTGTCTGGAAACTGAAATTCCCTTGTTCTATCCCTAGTTCCGAGCCTGTGAACCTTTTGCGTGAAGAACGGTGGATCAAGGTAAACAAGGTCAACACTTTCGGACGGTATTCTCTTCAATACGTCCAGGCAATCACCTTGGTATACTTCGTGTTTCATTTCGCCTGTGTTCTCTCGTCAGCAAGTTCTTCTAGGATCTGCCTCAGATCCACTCCTGTCCGGGTCTTGACATATTCCCAAGCAGTGTCGCTATAATAATACTCGCCATTGAGTCCGTGATAGAGAGTCTCCAGTGCTTTCTGAATCCTTACCGCCTGACTCCTGTTGGGATAGTAGAACATCACCCGAATTGGATTATACCCGGCATCGTATATAGCCTGTAGGCGGGTGTGCTCCTTCGTGATATGGTCGCCATCGGTCGTTGCATCTCTCCACTTAATCTCAATGGCGTCACTGCCGATCAAGCAATCAATTTCAAACGTTGCCGGACGCTTACCTTCTGTATTGGGGATTCGTTTCGGTCCAGAGCCGGGATGCGCGTGCTCAAAGCAAAGTCTGGCCGCCCCTTCGAGAAAAGAACCGGCGTACTTGTACAGGAAACGGCCTTTGTTTTGGTAGATATCAATCAATCTTCCTTCTTCATCTGTGATCCCCAAAACCTTATAGACCAGAAAATGTGAAACATCCTCCTGTTCCATCTCCTTGACTCGTTCTTCTATCTGGGCCTTGAGTACCTCGGCGTGTTGATTGGCTAGATCGCGTATGTCATCCTTGATGCCCATAACGACTTATACCTCATACTCCCTCTCGCGCTTAGAACCTCCCCATCAGCGCGGTGAACGCCTGGTTGAAGAAGTTCACCAGCGGCGTCGGATAGATGCCGAAGAAGACCATGAACGCGACCAGCGGCCACATCGTCACTTTCTCAAAGTCCACCATGTCGGTCAGGCCGTGCCACTTGTGCTCGTCAAACTTCCCCAGGAACATGCTCTGCATGATGCGCCAGAGTATATAGCCCGCTGTCACGATGATGCCGATGACGCCGATGGCTGCCCACAGGGGCACGATGTCAAACGCGCCACGGAAGACGAAGAACTCGCTCCAGAAGCCGGCGAGCCCCGGCAGCCCCAGGCTGGCGAAGCCCGTGAGGGCCATGATGCCGTAGTAGTAGGGAAGTTTGCTGCTGAAGCCGCCGAAGGCCGCCAGGTCGCGCGTGTGCGCCCGCTCGTAGATGACGCCGACCAGGAAGAAGAGCCCGCCCGTGATGATGCCGTGGTTGAACATCTGCAAGGCCGCACCGTTCAGCGCCATCGCCGCGCTGTCCCGCAGAGATGAACCGACCACCAGCGAGGCCGCCGCTGCGCCGATGCCCAGCGTGACGAAGCCCATGTGGCTGACGGAGGAGTAGGCGATGAGCCGCTTGAGGTCGGTCTGCGCCATGCAGACGAAGGCCCCATAAACGATGCTGATGACGCCCATCGCCACGAAAGCCCACCACCAATAGCGCAAGGCTTCGGGGAAGAGGGGCAAGGCGATGCGCATGAGGCCGTACGCGCCCAGTTTCAGCAGGATGCCCGCCAGGATGACGCTCCCGGCGGTGGGCGCGGCGGTGTGGGCATCGGGGAGCCAGGTGTGGAAGGGCCAGGATGGGACCTTGATGAGGAAGGCGATAGAGAAGCCCCAGAGCGCCAGGCTGGCGAGGGTGAGGTTACCGGCGAAGGGTCGCAGTTCGGCAGCCCGGATGATGTCAAACGTGCCGGTGGTGAAATAGACGCCCAGGATAGCCAGAAGCATCAGGACGCTGCCCGCCAGGGTATAGAGGAAGAATTTGATGGCCGAGTATTGCGGCCTGTCCTTCTCCTGGCCCCAGATGGCGATAAGGAAGTACATCGGCACCAGGCCGACTTCCCAGAAGACGTAGAAGAGGACGAAATCCAACGCCACGAAGACGCCCAGCATCCCCATTTCCAGCAGGAGGAACAGGAAGAAGAACTCCTTGACCCGGTGAGTGATGGTGAAACTGGAATAATACAGTGAGAGCGTCGTCAGCAACGTGGTCAGGAAGACCAGCGGCACACTCAGGCCGTCCACCCCCAGGTGATACGACGCGCCCAGGGCCGGTATCCAGGATGCCTCATCGGGGAACTGCATGCCCCCTGTGGTGCGGTCGTAGGCGAAGACGACGTACATGCTCAGCGCCCGGGGGATGAGGCTGACCAGGACGCTGACCCGCTTGATGAGGCTCTCCCGTTCTTTGGGTATCAGCAAAACCAGGATGGAGCCGAGCAAGGGGATGAAGGTGATGAGGGTAAGGATGGGCATTTAGGATTCCTCCTCAGACTTGGTCAACGCGTCTCTTAAGATATGCAGCAACTCCTCAGCCGTTTGCAGAACGAGCGAGGCCTCCGCCGTGCCGATGATAGCGCCCCATTCGTAGCGAGCCTGGTTGCGGAACGCCAGAGAACGGCGCACACGGTCACTCAATTCAATCGGCAGTCTCCCGCTCTTGATATACAACTCGCCGAAGCGATTGACGATGCCGCTGTGGCTGGACGGCAAATCATCCATGTGCAAGAGGGGCAGGCCCTTGACCGCCAGTTCAGCCGCGTTGTAGGCAGCGTCCACGGCAATACGGTGCCTGCCGTCCGCCGCGTTCTGGCGCGCGCCCGCAAGGTACTCCTGGCCCAACGCGTAGGCCGACTCCATCGCCGCGCGCTTCAGTTCTGCAGCGTCCATTGAG
>JADYZS010000476.1 GCA_020853075.1 Anaerolineae bacterium
AGGCACTGGCATGGGTCGCTCCTGGTGGCAGAACAGATGGTATAGCAACTTCTTGTTTTACCACCAAGCGGCCCTTGCCGCTAATTACGTCCCATTATTCAGTTTGAAAAGTGCAAAGGTAGTGACAGGTGAATCATGAGCGATAACCGGGCCGTCATGCTCTACGGCATTCCCAACGACACGCGGGTCACCGAGATTGAGCGCCCCGCGCCGGCACCCGGTCGCGTCATCGTGCGGCTGACGGTAGGAGCCATCTGCGCCAACGACTGGAAGATGGCGACGAAGGGCTACCGGGGGACGCTACCGACGCCCCTCGGCCACGAATTGGCCGGTGAGGTCGTGGAGGTGGGCGAGCAGATAAAAGGATACGCGCCGGGCGACCGCGTCTGCATCCGCTTCGGCGGGGCGATTTATTGCGGCCATTGCTACTATTGCCTGCGCGGCTGGTTCAACCTGTGCGAGAACTGGATCACTTTTGCGCAGCCGTCGGGCTTTGTGGAGTACATGGCCTTTGACGAACGGTTGGCGGAACGCCTGCTCCACCTGCCGGATCAGGTCTCGCAGGAGGAGGCGGCACTGGTAGAGCCGCTGGCCTGCTCCCTGGTCGGTGTGGAGATGGCGAACGTCCAGCCGGGCGAAGAAGCGGTCATCCTCGGTGCGGGGGCGATGGGCCTCTTTAATTTGCAGTTGGCGCTCCTGGCGGGCGCGTCGCGAGCCTTTGTGGTGGAAACGAATCCTTTCCGCGCGGCCATCGCCCGGCAGTTGGGCGCGGCGGAGGTCATTGACTTTCGCGCCACCGACCCGGTGACCGCGGTCAAAGATTTGACGGCGGGCCGCGGCGCGGCCTCGGTGATTGAGTGTTCGGGGACGCTGGCCGGAGCCGGGCAGGCATTGCAGATGGCACGCAAGCGGGGCACGGTCTGCTATTTCGCCGGCTTCCCTTCTAAATCCGAAATAACGGTTGACCCGAACCTGATCCACTACGCCGGGCTCAACGTCACAGGGAGCACCGGCTCCACCATCCGCCACGCGCAACGCATCCTGAACTACCTGGCGGGCGGGCGGCTGCACCTCCAGCCGATCATCACCCACCGCTTCCCGCTGGAGAAAGCCAAGGAGGCATTAGCCTTAGGCGCGAGCCAGGGCGAGTCGTTGAAGATATTGTTGGAGCCGTAGCGTAGAGAGGCCCTCACCTACCCCCTTCGCCCCCTCCCTCTCCCAAATATGGGAGAGGGAGGGGGCGAAGGGGGTAGGTGAGGGCTTGTGAGGAAATAACGATGCCAACCGGCTTTCCGGGTAAGATATTGCGGGTGAATCTGACAACGGGCGAGAAGTGGATAGACGAACCGCCGGAGGCTTTCTTCCGGCAATACTTCGGCGGGGCTATCGGCGCGTATTACCTGTGGGCGGAGACGAAGCCGGGTTTTGATCCTCTGGGGCCGGAGAACGTGCTCTCGTTTGTGCCGGGGTTCCTGGCCCACCTGCCGCTGGCCGCGCTCAACCGCGTCGCCATCGCGGCCAAATCGCCCTTGACCGGCGGCATAGCCGACGCGCAGGCCGGTGGCTTCTGGGGGCCGGAGTGCAAGCAGGCCGGGTTTGATGCGGTGATTGTCCAGGGGCGGGCGAAGCATCCGGTTTATATCTGGATTCACGACGGGCGCTGCGAGATACGCGACGCGCGGCACCTCTGGGACCTGGTCACTGGCGAGGCGGAAGACCGGATCAAAGAGGAATTGGGCGAGCCGCGCTTGCGCACCTGCATCATCGGCCCGGGCGGTGAGAACCTGGTACGCTACGCCAACATCGCCAACAACCTGCGCCACTTCGCGGGGCGCGGCGGCCTGGGCGCGGTGATGGGTTCCAAGAACCTGAAAGCGGTGGCCGTGCGCGGCAGCCCGGCCACCAACCCCGAACTCAAAGACCAGCAGGCGGCGCGGGAGATACAGAAGGCGGTCAACCAGACCTATCGCACCGATGACTTCCTGGTGGACATCTTGAAGCCTTACGGCACGCCCTGGGCCATTCACGCCAACCAGGAGCATGGGAAACTGACCACGCGGCATTTTGAGCGCGGCGTCTTCGCGGGCGCGGACAAGATAGACCACGTGGCATTGGAGGCAAGTATTCTCAAGGGTGGTGAGGGATGCTTCGCCTGCCCGGTGCGCTGCAAGCGGGTCGTGGAGTTTGAGAACGAGGCGGGGAAGGTAGAGGGCCGCTACGGCGGGCCGGAGTACGAGACGCTGGCCGCCTTTGGGCCGCTCCTGGGGATTGACGATCTGGAGGCCATCGGCAGGGCCAACGCGCTCTGCTCCCAATATACGTTGGATAGCATCTCCTGCGGCGCGACTATCGCCTGGGCGATAGATTGCTTCCAACAAGGGTTCATCACCCCACGGGACACGGGCGGGCTGGCACTCCGCTGGGGCGACCCTGCCTTGATGCTGGAATTGATTGACCAGATCGCCCATCGGCGCGGCTTCGGCAACGTCCTCGCGGAAGGAACGCGCCGCGCGGCCATGCGTTTCGGGTCGGAGGCCCAGGCGTTGGCGACCCACGTCAAGGGCCAGGAGTGGCCGATGGTGGAGCCGCGGGCGGACGTAACCACCGCGCTGGCCTACGCCGTCTCCCCGGTGGGAGCCGACCACATGACCACCGCTGGCGCCGACTGCGGCCCCGAATTCTGGAACATGGAATGCGCCGACGAGGGGCTGACCCCCGCCAAGATACGCGCCTACTTCTTCGCCCGCAACGGCGGGAGCCTGATTGACGGCTTCGGCATCTGCCGCTTCCTGGTCGGCACCACGGGCCTGGGCCGCTTGATTGACCTTCTCCGCGCCGCCACCGGCTGGCAGGTGAGCCTGTGGGAATTGATGATGGCGGGCGACCGGCGCGTCACGATGTTCAAAGCCTTCAATGCCCGCGAGGGGTTGACCATCCAGGACGACCGGCTGCCGCCGCGCGCCTTCATGGAACTGAAGGATGGCCCGAAGGCCGGCGCAAAATTGGATGTCGCGGAGATAGAAGAGGCGGTGCACCGGTACTACGCCGTCAGCGGCTGGGACCCGGAGACCGGCTATCCCACCTGGGGCAAACTGGTAGAGTTAGGTTTGGAATGGATGGAGGATAAGATTAAGAGTGGTTTCAATCCCCACCCATACCCTCCCCCTTCCAGGGAGGGCCGGGGAGGGGGTTAAGCACTGATGAACGAGAACAATCTCACAGGAGCATACTGATGTTAGAAGCACTGCGTGAAGAACTCCGGCTCACGGCGCTGGAGATGATGAAAACGGGCCTGGCCCACGACGGCGAAGGCAACGTCAGCGTGCGCGACTGGGAGACCGGCTACATCGTCGTCACACCCTCCGGCATCCCCTACGAGCAGCGGCGCACGCAAGACATGGTGGTGATGGACGTGGATGGCAACGTCGTCTGGGGCGAGCGCAAGCCCTCGTGGGAGACGCCGATGCACACCTACATCTTCAAGCACAACCCGAAGGTGGGCGCGGTAATGCACACCCATTCCTACTACGCGATGCTCATGTCCATCGCCGGGGTGGACCTGCCGCCGACGACGATGAACATCGCGGCGACCTTCGGCGGCCCGGTCCCTTGCTGCCCTTACGTCCGCACCGGCTCCGCCGAGGCCGGCCGCGTGGCCCTGGAGATGATGGGCGAAACGGGCAAGGCGGTGCTGTTGGGCAACCACGGCACGCTGGCAATTGGGCCCGATCTACCTACCGTGTTGCGCATCTCCAAGACGGTGGAGGAAGGCGCGAAACTCCACTACCAGGCTGCCTGCATGGGCGTGCAGCCGCGGCCCCTGCCGCCGGACGAGGTGAAATGGCTATACGATCTGATCCAATCCTTCAACGAGAAGGCCAAAGCCGAAGAGAAGGCGAAGGTCGCGGCCCGCTCGCACCTATAGAAGAGAAACCACGGAGAGCACTGAGAAGTAAAACGTAAAGAATAAAACGTAAAATCTCTGTGCTCTCTATGTCTCCGTGGTGATGTCTGTTCCACCGAGGGTAACCATGCAACCAGGCAAACTACACCGTTGGCAGCGCATCTTCCGGCCCGACGGGCGCGCGCTCGTCGTGGCGATGGATCACGCCTCGGCAGGCGTCCTGCCGGGTCTGGAGCGTCCGGGGGAGACCATCGCCCGGCTCGTGGATGGCGGCGTGGATGCCATCATGACCAGTTACGGCACGGCCAAGACCTTCACGGCCCAACTCAAGGGGAAGGGCCTGATCCTGCGCATTGACGATGGCAAGGACCTCAAGTACCCCGTAGAGGAAGCCCTGCGCATCGGAGCCGACGCGGTCATCACGATGGGCATGCTCTACGAGGAACTCTGGGCAGCCGAGAACATGGGCTACGTAGCCCGCACCGCTTCCGATTGTGAGCATTGGGGAATGCCGTACTTGTTGGAGATGGTTCCGGTGGCTCATCAGCCGGTTCTTAGAGATCCTAACAAGCCGCCGAAGACGTCGCTCCCCGAAGCGGTGGCGCAAGCCTGCCGCATCGGCGCAGAACTGGGAGCCGACTTCATCAAAGTGATGTACACCGGCTCCGCTGAAACCTTCCGCAAGGTCACCGAGGTGTGCTACATCCCCATCCTGATCCTGGGCGGGCCGTTTAAGGAAGGCCGCACACGCGAGGTCTTACAGACCATCCGCGATGCGTTGGACGCGGGCGGTGCGGGCGTCGTCATGGGGCGCAACATCTACCAACATCCCCAACCGGAACGCATCGCCCGCGCCATCGGCGCGCTGATCCACGAGAACGCCAGTGTGGATGAGGCGATGAAGTTGTTGCCTTGATGTAG
>JADYZS010000477.1 GCA_020853075.1 Anaerolineae bacterium
AGGCACTGGCATGGGTCGCTCCTGGTGGCAGAACAGATGGTATAGCAACTTCTTGTTTTACCACCAAGCGGCCCTTGCCGCTAATTACGTCCCATTATTCAGTTTGAAAAGTGCAAAGGTAGTGACAAAGAGAATACAATTAGGATGGAGGTAGCCATCCACGAATGAGTAACGAATACACGAATAGGACGCCTCTATCAATTCGTGTATTCGTGCCATTGATTCGTGGATGGCCGCGGCTGTGCCTTTGTGGTGAAGGATATAACAAACGATGACCTTCTCTATCGGTGCAACGGGCTCCGGCATGGGGCCGGGCCATGCCCTGGAACGCTTCGGCAGCGACGAGGTGGAAGGGCGCGCCTTCAATGCCCATGTCGTGGTTCGTTTCCTGGCCTACCTGCGCCCCCATTGGCAGCGCATGGCCGCGGCCTTTCTCCTGACCATCATCGGAGCCGCCCTGGCTTTGGCGTCTCCCTATCTCCTCAAGGTTGCCATTGACGGATACATTACCGGAGGCGACGCCGCCGGTTTGACCCGCATCGCCCTGCTGATGGCGGGCACTTTTGTGGGCGTCTATCTGACCTCGGCGGGGCAGCAATATCTCCTGGCCTGGGTAGGGCAGCGGGTGCTGACAACGCTGCGCGCCCACTTGTTCCGTCATCTGCAAATCCTCCCCCTCGGCTATCATGATACGCACATCGTCGGCGTCACCATCTCGCGGGTCATCAACGATGTCTCTGTCATCAACGACCTCCTCTCGCAGGGCCTGGTGACCCTGATCAGCGATACCCTCGTGCTCGGCGGCATCATCGTCGTGATGCTTTCCATGAGCCCGCGCCTGGCTCTCGTCACCTTCAGCGTGTTACCGCTGATGCTCCTGGCAACCTTCCTTTTCGCCCGGCAGGCCCGCGTCGCCTTTCGCCAGACGCGCTCTCGCATCGCCGCCGTCGTGGGCGACCTGGCCGAAGACATCTCCGGCATGAGGGTCATCCAGGCCTTTGCTCAAGAAGGGGCCACGCAGGAGCGATTTGACAAGGTGAACCGCGCCAACCGGGATGCCTACATCGCTGCCATGTCCCTCTCCTTCGTCTTCCTCCCTTCCGTGGAGTTCCTGGGAATGTTGGCTACGGGCGTCGTTCTCTGGTTCGGGGGCCTCACCGTGGCGCGCGGGGAATTGACTTTGGGCGTGGTGGTCGCCTTCCTGGCCTACGTAACCCGCTTCTTCCAGCCTATCCAGGAGTTGAGCCAGCTCTACACGACGCTGCAGGCGGCGATGGCGGGCGGTGAGCGAGTGTTGGGCATCCTGGATACGGCGCCAGAAGTCAAGGACAAGCCCGCTGCCGGGGAGATGCCGCCCATCGCCGGTAAAGTAGAGTTGCGCCACGTCTCTTTCTCTTATCGGGGCGACACACGGGTGCTGCACGACGTCAACCTGGTCATTGAGCCGGGGCAGACGGTGGCGCTGGTAGGGCCGACGGGCGCAGGCAAGACCTCCATCGCCAACCTGATTGCCCGTTTCTACGAGGTGACCGAGGGCGCGGTGTTGATTGACAACGTGGACGTGCACGACGTCACCCAACGCTCTCTGCGGCGGCAGATGGGCCTGGTGCCCCAAGATCCGTTCCTCTTCTCCGGCACGGTGGCCGACAACATACGCTTTGGGCGGCCCGACACGCCTATCGCAGAGGTAGAGGAGGCAGCCCGCCTGGCGAATTCCCACGATTTCATCACCGCGCTGCCGGATGGCTACAACACGGAAATCCTGGAAGGTGGCGTCAACCTCTCCATCGGCCAACGGCAACTCATCTGCATCGCGCGCGCCGTCCTGGCCGACCCGCGCATCCTGATTCTGGACGAGGCCACTTCCAGCGTAGATACGATGACCGAGGCGCTAATCCAGGATGCGCTGCGGCGGCTCCTGGCCGGGCGCACGGCCATCGTTATCGCGCACCGTCTGAGCACCGTGCGCAACGCGGACGCGATCTGCGTGGTGAACGGTGGCCGTATCGTGGAGCGGGGACGCCATGAAGAATTGCTGGCGCGGGATGGCCTCTACCGTGAACTTTACGAACGCCAATTCGTGGACATTAAAACCGAGGTGAATAATTGACCGGCGCGACTCCCCTGATCCTCCTTTCCAACGACGATGGTGTCTATTCGCCGGGCCTGGCAGCAGCGGCAGAGGCCCTGGCAGGTTTGGGCGAACTCCTGATCGTGGCCCCTAAAAGCCAACAGACCAGCACCGGGCGCAGTTACGACCGGAGAAACACCACCGCCGTCTCTGAGGAATGGATTGAGGTGGCCGGGTGTAAAGTCCGCGTCTACGCTGTGGATGGGACGCCGGCCCAGGCTGTGATGTTAGCATTATACAAGATCGCCTCTCGCCGTCCCTCGTTGGTTGTCGCGGGCATCAACTACGGCGAGAATCTGGGATCGGGGGTCACTATCTCCGGCACGGTCGGCGTATGCCTGGAAGGAGCATCGTCTTTCATCCCCGGCCTGGCCGTCTCGGTAGAGACGGCCATTGAGCACCACTACCACACGGTTGATACGGTTGACTTTACCATCGCAAGACACTGGACAAGGCACTTCGCCAGGTCTATCCTGGCGTGTGGCCTGCCACCTGGGGTGGACATTCTCAAGATAGACGTGCCCGCTTCCGCTACGCACCAGACACCCTGGCGCATGACCCGCCTTTCCCGCCAGAGGTATTATCTGCCGGCCTTCCCTTCCGAAGCGGAGCCCCCGCGACAGAATTCCATAGGTTACTACATCAATGTAGATCGCGAGAATTTGGAGCCCGATTCCGACATCTATGCCTTTGTGGTGGATCGGGTGGTGTCGGTCACGCCCCTCACCACAGACCTGACCACCCACACCGACCTGGGTGACCTGGCCCGCTGCCTGGCTTGAGCGCGGCGATTGTTTCATTGTGTCAACGATGTAGAACAATCTTAAGACTATGAGAGCCATATTGACAGACTGAGCAACCCTTGCTATACTCTACACTATCGTACATTAGTCAACAATGGCCTGCAGTCTAAACCTGTGAGGAGTGTAAGATGAATGAGAGACTACCTATGAAAAAAGTCATTGGCGCCACCGAAATACGAAATCATATGGGCAGACTCCTGAACCGTGTGCACAAAGGGGAGGAACACCTGCTGATTGAGAAGTTGGGTATTCCTGTGGCCGCCCTGATCAGCATCAAGGACTATGAAGAGTATCAGCGGCTGCTGTCACAACATCTGCTGAAAGACCTGGGCAAAAAATTAGGCAGGGAAGCAAAGAGGCAGGGCCTTACCGAAGAGGAACTCCGTCAGGAGATCAAAGGAACCCGGCGCGAAGTCTTCCACGAACGCTATGGCGACCTCAACTCCTGAAGGGCTGCGCATTATGGTGGATACGACGGTGTTGGTGGCCGGTACCGTTTGGCCCCGCTGGCCCTATGAGGTGTTACAGCACGCGCTGCGCGGTGATTTCCGACTTCTCCTCTCCACAACGACACTGGAGGAATCGCGGCGGACCATTGGCAAGAAATTCCCAGCCTACAATAACGATTTTGAAACTTTCCTGAAAACCAGTTCTTACCAGGAAGTACCCGATCCCTCTGTCCAGGAAGTGCGGGCCAATCTGGACCTGATGGGTGATAAAACAGACATCCCGATTGCCCTGGCCGGGATTCTTTCTCAGGTGGACTGGTTTGTCAGCGAGGACAAGGATTTCACCAAGCGCACAGTGGCCAACAGCAATCTGCACGCACGGCTTAACATTATCCTCTCCGGCACCTTTCTGCGGGAGGTCATGGGCTGGACGAGCGAAGAGCTGGAACGGATTCGCAAAAGGACCTGGGAGGAAGTGGAGGAAGATGGGTGAGAATAAGGATAATTTCGGCCCTTGCTGGATGCTGTAACTCATTCTCTCAGGGGGCAGGCTGCGACAGGTGGAACAGAGCCAGGGCGTTCAGAGACATCACACGCTCTCGCTGCTCCGCCGTCATCGGTGCAGCGTTGTAAGCCGCCAGGCCATAAGCCGGATCAAATAAGGTCGCATCGCTGCCGAAGAGGACCTGCCGGCCATCTGTGGCCGCGACCGCGCGCTCGATGCGCTCTCTCAATGGCACGCTATAACAGAATTCCAGGTAGAGATTGGGCAGCCGCGGCGCTACCTCCACCAGAGGACGCCAGGCATCCGCTCCGGCATGCCCAGCAATGATGGGGAGGCCAGGGTGGCGCGCAGCCAGATCAACCAGCGCTCCAACTTCGCTTTCGCCCCAGGTGTGGATCAGGACAGGGCGACCGCGCTCTGCCAATTCGGCGAAAAGGGCCACCATCGGCTGTGAGCCGATAGACGTCTGGCAGTAGTGTGGATGGATCTTGACCCCAACAAAGCCAGGACGCGCCGCATAGCGATCTACCTCGTGTAGCGAATCGGCCAGGCGACGCGGGTTCACCACCACGTAACCCCGCAGGTTGGCGTACCGGGCGAGAACGCCTGCCAGTTCCGCGTTCCCCGCTTCCATGTTGTTGACGATGGCGCGTGTGGAGGAGAGGATAGAGAGAGCGATGCCAGAACGCTGCATCAGCTCCAGGTTGAGGCACACGTCACCGCCCTGATAACGGCCAGGAAAGGGCCAGGAGCCGATATGCGTGTGTACGTCAATGATGAGCCGTTCAGCCACGGAGAACCTCCACGCTGGGAACCGGCAGGCGGAAGAGGCGCACGGCATTGCCTCCCCAGATGAGGTGTTTGGCTTCATCCGAGAGGTTGGACTGGCGCAGAATAGATAGCGATGGCGCGGGTTCCTG
>JADYZS010000478.1 GCA_020853075.1 Anaerolineae bacterium
ATACAACGCGCCGCCCAACTCGGCCCGCGTCTCGCCGAGGATGTAGAGGAAATTGCCCGCCTCTTTCAAATCCATCGTCACGGTCTGCGCCACGTCGGGAACCAGCCCCAGCGCGGTGATGAGCAAGGTGCCGGGGATGGGCCGACGGACGCCATCGGGCCCCACGTATTCGTTGTTCAGGCTATCCTTGCCGCTGACGAAGGGAAGGCCGTAGGCTACCGCAGCGTCGTGACAGCCCAGCGCGGCCCGCACCAATCCGCCCAGCCGGTCGGGCTGCGTCGGGTCGCCCCAGCAGAAGTTGTCCAGGAGGGCGATGCGCGCCGGGTCCGCGCCGACAGCGACGACGTTGCGCACCGCCTCATCCGCCGCGGCCCAGGCCATGCGGTAAGGGTCTGACGCGCTGTAAGAAGGACAGATGCCGCAGCCTATCGCCGCGCCGCGCTGGCCGCCCCGGCGCGCCGCATCCAGGGGGCGCAACACTGTGGCATCGCCGGGGCCGTCAGCCTCGCGCCCGACGAACGGCTTCACCACCGTTCCCCCTTGCACCTCGTGGTCGTAGCGCCGGACGATGGCCTCTTTGGAGCGGACGTTGGGGTGTGCGAGAAGGGAGAGGAGGGAATCTGACAGAGGTACGTACTCCCACGACTGGCTTACTGGAAGAGTGAGCTCGCCCCTCACCTTACCCTCTCCCCGGAGGGGAGAGGGGGGCCGACTCCCCTCTCCCGCAAGCGGGAGAGGGGGCGGGGGTGAGGGCGCATGGTGTTCCTCCGGCTTCCACACCGCGCGCAAATGGCGGCGCGGCAGGCCGCCGTGCAGAAAAGCCGTGGAGAGTTGGCCCACCACCCGACCCTGCCAGCGCAGTGTCACGCGCCCGTCGCCAGTGAAGCGCCCGATGACCGTCGCCTCGCAATCCAATCCCCGGCAGATGGACACCAGCCGCGACCATTTGGCGGGCGGCACGGCGAATACCATCCGCTCCTGCGCCTCCGACAGCCACACCTCCCAAGGCCGCAGGCCGGGATACTTGAGGGGCACCAGTTCCAGATTGACCTCGGCCCCAACCTCCTCGGCCATCTCCCCCACGGCGGAGGACAACCCGCCCGCGCCGCAATCGGTGATGGCGTCGTAGAGGCCCTCGTCTCGCGCCAGCAGGACGACCTCTTGCACCTGTTTCTCGCGGATGGGATGGCCGATTTGCACCGCGCTGCCGGCGATGCTGCCGGTCTCCGCGGCCAGGACGTCCGATGAGAAGGTAGCCCCCCGCAAGCCGTCGCGCCCCGTGCGCCCGCCGATGACGACCACCAGGTCGCCAGCGCGCGCCTGGCGGCGATGCGCACCGCGGGGCAAGAGGCCGACGCACCCGCAGAAAACCAACGGGTTCGCGGTATAGCCGGGGTCGTAGAACACCGCGCCGTTCACCGTGGGGATGCCCATCTTGTTGCCGTAATCCTCTATCCCGGCGATAACGCCGCTCTCCACGCGGCGGGGATGGAGTACGCCAGGCGGCAACTCGGCAAAGGGGAGGTCGCCGGGGCCGAAGCAGAGGACGTCGGTGTTGGCGATAGGCCGCGCGCTGACGCCCAGAATATCGCGCACCACGCCGCCGACGCCAGTGTTGGCCCCGCCGAAAGGCTCAATGGCCGAGGGGTGGTTGTGTGTCTCTACCTTGATTGCCAGGTCAAACGCGTCGTCAAAGGCCACGATGCCCGCGTTGTCCACGAAGGCGGAGCGCACCCAGGAGGTATCGGCCTTCTCCGTCGCGGCCCGGATGGTCGTGCGCAAGAGGCCGTCTATTTGCAACCGGCGCGCGGGTGCAACGGCGGCGGGGGAATCATATTCCTCGTAGTCAATGAGAGCCTTGAAGGTCTTGTGGACGCAGTGCTCCGACCAGGTTTGCGCCAGCGTTTCCAGTTCCACGTCGGTGGGGTCGCGCCCCTCCTGCCGGAAGTGCTGCGCGATGGCGCGCATCTCATGTAGGTCCAGGCTCAGACGGCGGGCGCGGCTGATGGCGAGAAGTTCGGCGTCGTCCGCCTCGCGCAAAGCAATGACCTCCACGTTGTCGTCGGGCGGCTGCGCGGGGACAAAGGGCGGTGGGATGGGCGCGTTGATGGTATAGGTCTGGATGACCGCGTTGGCTAATAGACTTTGGGCGATGCGCTCCACCTGGCTTGCCATCAGGCTCCCGGCCAACTCGTAGCGCCTGCCGGTTGCCGCCTGGCGCAGCCCGGCGATACCGGCCACCTGCGCCGCCCGCACCAGGCTCTCGGCCACGCTATCGGTGACGCCGGGCCGCAGCGCGACCTCTACGACCCAGGAATCCGGCGACCTGACCGACGTAGCAGGTCCATCACCGTCCAGCATCTGCCAGATGTACGTTTCTACCACAGGATCGCAGAGGAGGTTCGTGCAAACCCGTTCCAGGGCTGCGCTATCCAACTCGCCGAAGAGGAAGTAGAGGTCGTCTATGCGGATAGCGTTGACCCCGCCGATGCCGAGGGCGGCAATATCATGAAGTAGCCCGGATGTGCGGGCGTCGGTGCGAGAAGGATAGGGAGAGACGGCGACGCGGAAGACAGAAGGGAGAAGGTAGTTTGTTTTGGCGTTATTCTCCATCAGGCTCCTCGGCGGCCAGGAGGGGTGATTGGCAACCACGATGGGAGCAAGCGGAGCGACGATGCCCCTCATAGCCTCCAAAAAAGAAGCCCCCACGGTGCGCCAGTCCACAGCGACCAGCGGGGGTATGCTGGAAACGCGCTCAAGGCAGCGACCGCCTTGTCGCTCCCTTGATTATACACGGATTGAAGGGGATGTCCAATTTCGCGGGCTTGCCGTCAGGTTCCGATGAGGAGAATCTCTTTGGACTCCGAGTTCGTAGATAGGACGTACTTATATTGCCCGTAATGTTCCACCCGCACCCGTCGCTTATACCGTTGCAGCAAAGCGACCAATTCGGATTCAGAGGGAGTACCATCGCTCCGATAGGAGACGACAAGAACGCTATCGTGAAAGCGCTGGCAAAGTTGTTCAAAGGCGGAGGCGATGCGCCGTTTGTCTGTCCAGGCCGAGGGACGGCGTCTCAAACGGCGATGTTTCGTGCGCAGGTCTACATGCTGCCCCCACTCCTCGTACATCGTCAAGCCTTCCAGGAAGTGGTAAAACTCCAGATAATCAACCCCGGTACCCTGGGCAGAGATGTAAGGCGGGTCAATATAGACCAGATCGTAGTCGCCACGCACAGACAGAGCATCAGAATTCAAAGCACGGTGCTTCTGGCCGCTGTCAAACACAGCCCGGTTGGCCTCTTCAGCAAAGACACGAAACCACTGGTCAAATGAAGTATCCCA
>JADYZS010000479.1 GCA_020853075.1 Anaerolineae bacterium
CCCTCCCCCGTAAAATGAACGGGGGAGGGCGAGAAGGCAGATACCCTCCCCTGCGCAGCGGGGGAGGGCAGGGAGGGGGCCTTGCGTGCCTCCCCAAGCGGCCTATTGCTCCAGTCCTGCCCCGAAACTGAGATACACCCGGTCGTCCGTCCGGATAGGGCACTGTCAAAGTCATGAAGTGGAAAGCACAAGTGCCAATCTCCTCCCTCTGAGGCGTTCACCGTCGGTTGAAACCGACGGCAACTAGGCTAGGAAGCCCGCAAAGCGGGCTTCAAACAAGTGTTTAGCCGTCGGATTTTATCCGATGGCGGACTTTGACACAGCCCTACTGTTCAGGGTCTCATCAATTGCGCACATCCGAGTTTCGCAGTAAAATGGCATGGATGTCACCAGGTTTGCAGGTCCCCCTAAATGGAGTGAGGAGGAGAGCCGTGAGGGAACAGTCTGAGGGCGTTACCCTGATCGCCGTGTATCACCTCGTTCTCGCGTTTGTCCTGCTCTGTGCCGGGCTGGCAATTCTGCCCGCGGCCTTCGGCGCTTTGCAGGAGGCTGTATCGCCCCGCGAGGCTTTTGGCCTGGGATCCAGCCTCTTTTTCTCATTCCTCCTCACCTGGGGAGGCACTATCCTGTCCGTTCCGGTGGCATGGGGCCTACTCCGGCGTAAGGAGTGGGCCCGTTGGGGGGCTATCCTATTGGCAATCGTAGGAATCTTCGCGCTCTATCCCGTTCTCATCATCCTCTATCTCCGCCAGGAGAATGTGAAAAGGGCGTTTGAGCCTGGGCTCTGAAAGAGTCGCCAGCCACTCACAAGGCGCGCTCAAGCACCTCCCACATCTCAGCGCGCGTCAGCGGAATGGGGTTTGCCTTCATACTGCTGGCAGCGGACGATTTCTCAATCAAAGCGGGAAAGTCGGCTTTTGCCATCCCGTAAGAAGCCAACGCGGAAATCTGGAGCGCAGCGCACAATTCCTGCACCCAGGCGATGCCATCACTGGCGGTTGCGGTGACCGTGCCGGTCAGGATGCGCGCAATCTCGTCGTAGCGGTGCAGCGCTATACTTTCCGGCAGGCGTTGTCGCAAAGCGCGGACGTTGGCTTCCATGACGTAAGGGAGGAGGCGCGCACAGACCGCGCCATGAGGCGCCGGGTACATCCCGCCGATCACGGCGGCGAAACCGTGCACCGCACCTAACCCGGCATTAGCCAGAGCAAGCCCACCGAGGAGGCTCGTGAAGGCCATATCCTCGCGAGCCGCGACATCGCTCCCCTGTTCGTAGGCGCGGCGCAGCGAACGCGCGGCGCGCATCATCCCCTCGCGGCAGAGGGGGTCAATGAGCGGGTTTGCTCTTAAGGAGACATAAGGTTCCAGCACCTGTGTCAGGGCATCCAGGCCAGTGCTGGCCGTCACCGCTGGCGGCAAGCCATAGGTGAGTTCGGGGTCAACCAACGCCAGGCGCGGCAGCATCAGCGGGCTGCGCAGGCTGACCTTGACCCGGTGTTCGGGCGAGCCTAACACCGCGTTGCGGGTCACTTCGGTTCCTGTGCCCGCCGTCGTCGGGATGGCAATGTAGGGAACTGAGGGCTGTGTGACCGGCTTCCCTCTGCCAATGACTTCCAGGTAATCCAAAGGATCGCCGCCGTTCGCCAGCAGCATTGCAACGGCCTTCCCCACATCCAGCGCGCTCCCGCCGCCAAGTCCAACAACCAGATCGCACTCCGCCTCTCTGGCTTGCTGCGTTCCCCGGCGCACCATTTCGGTGGTCGGCTCACCAGCCACGTTGAAGACAACACTCTGTACGCCCTGCGCCCACATCAGGTCAAGGAGTGGCTGGCTGCGTGCGGCGGTGAGGCCCGTCGCGACGAAAGCGCGGTGCCCCATCTCGGCTGCCAGCAGCCCCACCTCGCGCAGCGTCCCCGGCCCGAACAGGATGCGCGTCGCGGTAGCGAACTCAAAGCGCACCGCCTACCCCCAGCCTTCGTCCGGTGGGAAGACGTTGGCATATTCTACGCGCGAACGCGGCTCAGCCATCATATCCGCTACGGTGTCGCGCCAGGTCTGGTAGTGAGCCGTTTCCCGATGCCGGGCAGGGTCCTGAGGCGTCCGATAGACCTCAACGAGCACAAAGCGGGTCGAGTCGTCGCTCTGTTGGACGACGTCAAAGCGGGCGATCCCCGGCTCCTGCACGCTATGGTGGGCGTTGTGCCGCGTCGCCTCGCGAAAGGCTTCCACAAACTCCGGCTTGACGCGCACGTGCACGTGGACGATGTGCATGGTGAATCTCCTTAATCCATCCGTATGATAGGGACGAGATTGCCTCGTCCCTACTAAACCTCGTAGGTCTGCCACGTACCCAGGCAACCGTGGCCGCGGCGAATGTGCAGCAGTCCCTTGGCCGGTTCGGCGATGTAGCCGCAGACGGAATGCCAGCCCGCCCCACCGTGGCGACAGATGGCACTGGGGTCGCCTTCGTGGTCTGCCAAAATTTGTCTCATCGTATCTGCCGTAATCGTGCCCCAGCTCTCTTTGACGAGCGCGCGTATCCGATCCAGCCGCGGGCAGGAATCGGGTAAGGAGTTGGTCTCGTAGGGGGCGAACTCGGGCGTCACGTAATGGTTGCTGTGAAGGACGGCATCCGGCCCTTCGCCCCGGTAGCGGGCCAGGGCGTCGGGGCGGATTTCCATGTCGGCCACGTGGTCGCGGCCATCGCACAACACCACGTTGGCCGCCGAACAAGGCCGGTGCCGAGCCAGCATCTCCACGCACTCCTCCACGGTTCGCTTTTCCAGCATGACCCGCTTCAGAGGATAGTGGGGCAGGCCGAGTTGCCACTTGTAGTCATATACCGAGTTGGCGAACTGGGCTACGCCATATTCGTTCATGCCCGCGTAGCCCAACTGCCCGGCGAAGGTGAACATCAGGGCGCGGGGACGGCCATCGTTGGGTTTGACGCGCACGATGAGACCCACGTCCGCATACTCCGGCGCGACGTCTTGGTTCTGTCCGGCCAGGGCATGGCCGTCGGTGGTGGCTCCCCCGGTGAGGGCGAAGGCCGTGCAGCCGCCCTCCGGCACGCTGGCGGCCTCGGCGCGGGCCTGGCAGAGCACCGCTTCCTCAAAACTGATGCCCGCACCGTCGGCCAGACCCCGAATTTCCTCTACCATCGCCGGGCTCAGGGCCTTTATCAAAGGGATGAACGCCATCGCCTTGCGACTCAAAAGATCCCTGGGCTTTCCTGTCAACTTGTCAATCCACAACAGATAGCGCTGCACCAGGCCGGCAGCCTGGGCTCCGTGCTGGTAGCCCATCTCGTATGCGCTACCCGACACCTCTATAAGAGGAAACGTTTGACCGGCCATGTTCTGAGCGCTCACTCCTTTCTGTTGTCCTCACAGGTCTCTACGATGGCTTGCAGGTTGCGAATGGGAGTTTGCAGCGGCACGGCACATTCGGGGGCGATGATGCTCACTCTGGCGGCAATCGCCCGTTGTGCTTCCGCCCGCACTTCCTCCGGGCCCCGTGAGAAGAGGGTGACCGGGTTGTTGACGTTGCCTGCCAACTTCATTCCTCTCGCCTCTGCCACTGCTTTCTCCGCCGGAACCTGCGACTCAAAGTGGAAGGCGGCGAAACCGGCCTGCCGGAAGAATTGAATCCGATCCAGCGTGGGCCCGCAGCAGTGCAGGATCACTGGCGCTTTCACCTGGGGGATCAACTCCTGATGGAGTGGCAGCAGGAAATCCCGGTACATGGTGTTGCGCACCAGGTCGCCTGTGGCGTGGTCGGCCCATACAATGGCATCGGCCCCTGCCCCTATCTGCGCCTGGGCGAAAGCCAGCGGAACCACCTTCAGGGTTTCTAACGACTTGCGCACCCGGTCAGGATCCATGATGGTGTTGTACAGAAATTCTTGCACGTTGCAGAGGTGGTAGGAGAGGGTCCACGGCCCCATCACTTTGCCGAGGATCATCACCTCGTCGCCGAAATGCTTCTTGAGGAGACGAATGGCCTCAATAGCACAGCGGACGTACTTATCGTTCAGAAAAGAGTCGGGGAAGCCGTCGGGGAGCCGGATCTCAACGCTGCTATCCTCCCAGGGGTGGGTGATGGGCGTCGGCATCATGGTGGCATCGGACCAATCCACCTCGCAACCCAGGGCGACAGCCTCTTGCGAGATGCTGAAGATGGGCATGACGCTGTCAAAGCCCATGATCTCGTGACCGGCCGCGGCCAGGGTAGCCATCGGTTCCGGCTCGGTGTTGGCTGCGGGGAAGTGTGCGCCGGCCACGTCCATCAACTCGTAGTTGATCACCGAGACGATGCCAGCCGCCGGAGGACAGTCTATCGGCTCTCCCCGTAGCGCGGCCAGGAAACGCTGCTTAGAGGTTATCTTTTCCATACCCGTCCCCCATTTCACAGACCGGCTAACGATACGGCGGCAGCCGGTCGCCATGAGCCGCGATCAGGCCATCCACCAGCGACCAGATCTGCCCCAGGTCCAATTCGGCAGCGGTGCGCCGGCCCAGCATGGCTGCGTGACAGTGGTTCCATTGACGACGTTGCACTCAAGATAGGCACTACAACGTCACCACCGCGGTCAGGTTTCGGGGCCCATCGGGATTTAAGCCCTTCGCCAGCGAGCGGTGATAGGCCAGAAGTTGCAGAATGGGGAGATAGAGCACCAACCGCTCTTTTGTCGGCAACCCCGACGCCAGACCGACCCGATGATCGGCGTTAATAACCTTCCCTATGTCGTCTTTTTCATCCAACACAAGGAGCCGTGCCCCCAATCCCTTCGTCTCGGCCAGCACCGCGCTTTCCTGTGCGCGCACCTCGTCGGTCACGAGGCCGACCACCAACGCCTCCTGATCCACCATAGATTTCGGCCCGTGCCGGAACTCCAGCGTATGGTACGCCTCGCTATCGGAGAGGGACATCTCTTTCATCTTAAGCATCGCCTCGCTCGCCAAGCCGTAGCAGGGGCCGTTTCCCAAGAAGAAGAAACGGCGGATCGCTACCTGTCCCCCCAGACCGGCGGCCAGGCTGCCATACAAATCTATCAGGCGGCGTCCCAGATCGGGCAAGACACGCAGCCGTTGCGCGACGTCATCGTCGCCCGCTAATTGGCCGATGGCAACCTGGCAAAGAACCAACATGCTGGCGAAGGAGCGAGTCTGGGCGACGCTCGCTTCCTGTGCGCCCGGAATCGCTAACACCAGGTCTGCCTGCCTGGCGACGGTAGAATCGGGATAACAAGTGATCGCGACGACAGCCCGCCCACCGTCCTGGCGGAAGGCATCTATCGCCCGCACCGTCTCCGACGTCTCGCCGGAGCGGGAAACTGCGATGAGCATTGTGTGGCTTGTGCGCCCTGCGGCCAGATTGGGGAAGAGCCAGATCTGTGAGGCGGGAGCCGCCTGAGCCGGCAGACCGGCTTCGCAGGCCAGGGCAGCCGCGGCCAGGCTGAGATAGTAGGTGGAGCCGCAGCCGGTAAAGAGGAGTTCTGTGGCTCTTAATTGCTGCCAAAGAGCCTTCAACGTATCGGCGTAGGAGCGCCCGACGGTCAGGGCCTCGGCCCAGGCATCCGGTTGGCTGGTGATCTCGTGGTAGGTGTATTGTCCTCTGGTGGGCATGATGTCTCCTGAGCGAGAGGATACCATAGCGAGGGATGGCTGTCAATTGCCGTTACGATCTAAAAACACTTGACACGTGCCGCGAGATGGGGTATAATGACCTTGTAATTTGTGCAATAACTTGCATAGATTTGCAGTGTCTCACCTGGTCAACCAGGGGTTGACTTTCCACAAGCAACGACCACAGCAAAAACCTTATAGCGAGGAAAACCACCCATGCACGGTGATCCGTCGCGTCTCGCCAGAGGGACAACCTCGTATCGGCGTTCATCGTGGGATCGGTCAGGCCAAAACCATGACTTCCTGGACCTGAAGCCGGGAGAAACGGTGACCCTGTTAGATGAGAAAGGCCCCGGCAAGATCACCCACTTCTACTGGACGACCATCAACGCCAGCCGCGTCCATTTCCGCCAACTGGTTCTCC
>JADYZS010000480.1 GCA_020853075.1 Anaerolineae bacterium
CCCTAACCCGGAACGGTTGGCGCGCTTGGCCCCTAAAAAGGATTGTGGGCCCGGCCTGGTGGAGACGCTGCGCCAGGCGGCCCGCTATATCCGGGCCAGCGAAGGACGCTACGCGCGCGCAGGGCAGGTGACACAATTCGTCGTCGGCGCGGCGGGCGAGAGCGACCGCGAGATCCTTAGCACGAGCCAAATGCTCTACGACGAGATCGGTCTGGCCCGCGCCTATTACAGCGCGTTCAACCCGGTCCCCGACACGCCGCTGGAATCGCTGCCGCCGGCATCGCCCCTGCGGGAGCACCGCCTCTACCAGAGCGATTTCCTCCTACGGCGCTACGGCTTCCGCATGAACGAGTTGGTTTTTGATGGGCAGGGTCACCTTCCCCTGGATACCGACCCTAAGACGGCCTGGGCCGAGGCCCACCGGGAACTTTTCCCTCTGGAACTTAACCGTGCACCGCGCGATCTGCTGCTGCGCATCCCCGGTATCGGGCCGGTCGGCGCGCGGCGACTGCTGGATGCGCGCCGTCGGGCCACGCTGCGTTCGTTGGCAGACCTGGAGCACCTCGGCATCACCTCGGAAAAGGCTGCACCCTACATCCTCCTGGCCGGGCAACAGCCGCCAATCCAACTTTCCCTCTTCTGATTTGTGACACCTCGTTGCCTTGTGCTACAATGCCCGCCATGACAATATTGGTGATCGGTGCGACAGGGCTCCTGGGGGGTAACCTGACGCGTCAATTGGTGGAACAGGGCGAGGAGGTGCGGGTGCTGGCGCGGCCTCGGCAGCGGCGAAAGCCGTCGGCCATAGATGGGCTGCCAGTGGAGGTCGTCGCTGGCGACGTGACCGATCTGGAAAGCGTGCGCCGGGCGCTGTACGCCTGCCGCCACGTCTATCACGCTGCCGGACTGCTAGGCATGGGGAGCGGGGAATGGGCGCAATATCGCCGCACCAACGTGGAGGGCACGGCCAACGTCTGCCGGGCGGCGATGGAGGCGGGCGTGGAGCGGCTGGTATATACATCCACCGCCAGCGCGGTCGGCTGGTCGGTGGATGGCAACCCGGTGGACGAGACCGCGCCCTGGAACTTTGACAGGTGGCCTGTCCCTTACATAGTCACCAAGCGCGAGGCGGAGGTTCTGGTCATAGAATTGGTAAGCCGGGGCCTCCCCGCCGTCGTCGTCAATCCTACCTACTGTTTCGGGCCGTGGGATGCGAAACCCAGCACTGGCACTCTCTTGCGTGTAGCGGCCACGGGCCTCCTGGCCGCCGTACCCGGGGGCGGCGCGAACTTTGTGGACGTGAGGGACGTGGCGAGGGGACACATCCTGGCGATGGCGCGCGGGCGCGTGGGAGAACGCTACATCCTCGGCGGCGAGAATCTATCCTGGATGGAGTTCTTTCGTCTTGCCGCTCAACTCCTCCGCGTGAGACCGCCTCGGTTCGTCTTTCCCCGCTGGCTTGGTGTGTTAGGCGGCTATTGGGCCGATCTTTTGGCCCGACTTGGTATGCCGATGCCGATCTCGGCCAACGGGATGCGCACCTTCTACGTGCGCCACTTTGTCTCGTCGGAGAAGGCGAAGCGGGAACTCGGTTATCGCCCGTCGTCGGCACGCACGGCGATAGCCGACGCCATTACCTGGATGCGAGAATATGGCTACCTACGGGTTTGACCTGGAAGAGTTCTGGGACGCTATCTTCAGCGAGGACGCGGCGCGCATTATTGTCGCCTGGCAGTTGCTGTCGGTAGGGGAACAGGAGCCGGTGCGCGAGCACCTGCGGCGCATCCTGACCGACCCAGAGCGGGTGCCGGCCCAGCGCGTCGCCGCAGGTGTAGCGCTGCGGGTGATTGCTGAGAGGGAAGAAAACCCGTTGTGATTTCCTCTCCTGATACAATTTCTTCTACACCACCAGATGCGGCTTGAGGGCCCTCTTGTCAAACTCCACGCCGAGGCCGGACCGCTCAGGCACCACCAGGCAACTATCCTCAATCACCAGCGGATTCTTCAAGACATCGTTCCGCTCCTCGCCTCTTGTATGAGATTGTTGATCTTACCAGGGCTTATGAGCCTGTAAATCAAACCGCAGAGATCACAGAGATATTCGGTTTCAACCTCCGCGACCTCCGTGTGCTCTGCGGTAAATCATGGAATCAGGCCCGCGCCTTGCCATTGCCTCTCACAGCCACAGCTGCGGGGACGGCTCCCTGGAGCGCGGCGATGAATTCCGCGGATGTGCTGGTATAACCGATGAGGTGCTCTATCTGGCGGAGCATGATCCGGTTGATCCAGCCGCCTTCGGGCATACTGGCATCTTGCGTATCGGGCTGCTCGTGGGCTTCTACGCAATCGCGCAGGACAACGACGCGGTAATTGCGATACACGGCATCTATCAGCGTGCCGTACAGGCAGGCGCGCAGGCTATAGCCGACGCAGATCAGCGTCTTGATGTCATGAGCGCGGAGGTGTTGATCCAGGAAAGTATCGTGGAAGCCACTCCACACCCATTTGGGGAAGTTTGGTTCACCGGGGAGAGGGGCTACGTTTTCGGCATACTTGGGAACGTACACCCTATCGCGCGGCCATGAATTGGGGCCTCCGCCCCCCTTTGTCTTGCCCCAGATCTCAAACACGATGTTTCCTGCATCGGCGACCAGCGTGAGGTCGTTGTGCACGTAGGCGACCTGCACCTGTGCCTCTCGTGCTGCTCGCAAGGCAGGGACAAGGAAGTTCTGGGTGATCGGATGCTGCCCATAATACTCGCCATCTACGTCCACAACCAGGAACGCGGTTCGCTCTAACGGCAACGACAGCGTCTCATAGGCGTAATCGTAGGCCGGGGCGTAGTCCCGATAGTAACGCACCGGCAATTGCAGGATCGGCATAGGTGATCCCTCCTTAACCAAAAGTTTGCCCAGAAACCGCCCAGGATCATTGGCGCGATATCTGCTGCATTGTATCTGTATCAAGGCAGGCTGTCAATTGTTTAGCCATCGGATTTCATCCGGCGGTAGGCTGGCAATATGACGTAGGTCATAGCCGCTCAGCGCGTCGTAGGCTAGAATATATGCAGATTCTCGCATGTAACTACGCGACATGAACGCCCAGATTTACGAGAAGGCAGCCCGTTGCCTGAAAGCCCTGGACCACCCGGCGCGCCTGCGCATACTCGCGGCCTTGCGCTATGGCGAGCAGTGTGTCTGCCATCTGGAGGCCCTCCTAGATAAGTCTCAGGCTTACGTGTCTCAGCAGTTAGCCATCTTGCGCGAGGCGGGGCTTGTGCAGGATCGCAAGGAGGGCCAGCGGGTCTATTACGCCATCGCCGATGACCGGCTACCGTTGCTTCTGGACCTCCTCTTGGGCGAATCGCTGGAGGATAGTCCGGCTCATGAGCAACTTCCTACCTGCCGCTGTCCGGCGTGCCAGGTCGCCATGGCCGCGTAGCAGCCATTGGATGAGATCCAACGGCAGTATGCCAAGCCCGTAAAGCGGGCTTTACGACAGGTTGCCGCCTGTTCCCAACCGGCGGTAGGAGCTCCATGAGCGACGCTCTCATAGAGAACATGGCCCTGATTCGCACCATGCCCTGCCTGGCCGAGCCCGGTAAGATCGTCGTCGTGGGGAGACCGGACCGGCCCATCGCCGCGGTAGAGCCGTTCCTCAACGCGCTTCTGCCCAACGTCATCACCTATAACCCGCAAGCCGGGGTGATGGCTCTGCGGCGCAAACCCGGCTTCATCACCCTCTACCCAGACCAGGTGATGATTACCCAGGTGAAGGATACTCAGGAAGGATTAGAGCTCCTGGCCGCACTGAAAGACCTGCTGAACCAGGTCTGGGCGCAGCGAGAGGAGATCGCTCCGCACGCGGCCCCGCGCCGCCAGGCAAGGCCGTTGGACGTCTATGCCTTGCTGCCCGGCACCAACTGTCGCGCCTGCAACGAGGCTACCTGCATGGCCTTTGCCTTTGCCCTCATCCAGAGCCAACGCAGACCTGAGGAGTGCCCGTCGCTGGCCGACCCCGTCTTCGCGGCCCAACGCCAGGCTTTGCTGGAAATGGTTCCGCCCCTGTAGGTGCTTACGGTTTCCGAAGAGGTTTCTACAGATGACCATCGCACAAACCACCGTAGCAAAGAATCGCGGAGTCCTGGGGCAGTTATCGCTCCTTGACCGCTTCCTGCCGCTGTGGATCTTCGCGGCCATGGCCCTGGGCGTGACCTTAGGCGCAGCCGCGCCGGGCGTCAAGGACCTCTTCAATGCCCTCAGTATCGGCACGGTTTCTTTGCCCATCGCCATCGGGCTCCTGTGGATGATGTACCCTGTGCTGGCGAAGGTCAAGTACGAGGAATTGGGCAAGGTCGCCAAAGCGTGGCAGCAATTCGGCGTCTCATTGACGTTAAATTGGATTATCGGGCCGATCATCATGTTCATCCTGGCCTGGGTCTTCCTGCCCGATCTCCCCCATTATCGCACCGGCCTCATTATCACCGGCCTGGCCCGCTGCATCGCCATGGTCCTCATTTGGAACATGCTGGCCGGTGGTGATAGCGAATACTGCGCCGTGCTGGTTGCCCTCAACTCCGTCTTCCAGATCGTGATGTATAGCCCGCTAGCCTACTTCTACCTGCGCATCGCGCCCGGCTGGCTCGGCGCGGAAGGGACCGTCGTCAGCATCAGCATGGGCGAAATCGCCCGCAGCGTCCTCATCTTCCTCGGCTTCCCCCTGGCAGGCGGGATCATCACCCGCTTCACCATGATCCGCCGGCGCGGCCAAGAATGGTACGAGACGAAGTTCATGCCCCGGCTGGGCCCCACGGCACTGGTCGGCCTTCTCTTCACCATCGTCGTGATGTTCTCCATGCAGGGTGACCGCATCCTGGCGCAGCCGTGGGACGTGGTGCGGGTGGCGCTCCCCCTGGTCGCCTACTTCCTCCTGATGTTTGCCGTATCCTTTGCCATCTCTCTCTGGCGCAGATTCCCCTACGAACTGGCGACGACGCAATCGTTCACCGCGGCCAGCAACAACTTTGAGTTGGCGATTGCCGTCGCCGTGGGGACCTTCGGGATCTCCTCGCCGGAGGCGTTGGCGACGGTGATCGGGCCGCTGATTGAAGTGCCGGTGCTGGTGGGTTTGGTTTACGTGGCGCTCTGGTTCAGGAGAGCCTTCTTCCTAAGACCCTAACGGTCTCGCAGACCTTTGGGGTTTGTGGTATAATGAGCGGCGGGAGAATATGATGAGTTTAATCCTCAGAATTCTGCGTATCATCTCCGCCAACAGCCGGAGGCGCAGGCTCGCCGCGCTCTTGCTCGCGCTGGCCGCCCTCCTCGCCGCCTGCGCCTCCAGGAACGTAACGCCAACCCCTGGATCGCTGGCCCTCACCCTGATGGTCACCAACGACACCTGGGGACAACTGGAAGCGTGTGGCTGAGGGAAACCCGAAGGGGGCGTGGCTCGGCGAGCCACTTTACTGAAGAGCACACGCAAGGATGCAGCCCACGTGTTGGTGGTGGACGGGGGCGATAGCATTATGGGTGATAGTCCCCCTGCCCTGAAGACCCTGGGGACTACCAGCGTAGAGGCGATGAACCGGCTGGGATACGACGCCATCACCCTCGGCCCGCTGGACATCGTGCTGGGGGCAGAAAGGCTCCGCGCCCTCACTAAGGATGCAAAGTTCGCGGTGGTGGCCGCGAACGTGCGCCTGGCCGAAGGGGACTACCTGGCGCAACCCTATGTCACCCGCGCCATAGGCAGGCATCAGGTTGCCTTGATCGGCCTTGCCGCTACGGATGAGAAGGAAGGGCTCCTCATTTCAGACCCGCTCACAGCCTTGCGCGAGGTCATGCCGGAGGTCACCTCACAGGCAGATGTCGTCATCGTCCTCTCCCACGCGGGGGTAGAGGTGGCCCGCGCCATCGCCGACCAGGTTCCCGACGTGGACGTAGTCGTGACCGGCGGGACGTCGGGCCCTCTACACCTCTGGCGCAAAGAAGATGGGGGCGTGCCGATCCTTCGTGCCGACGTGCCGGGGCCGGGCCGGGCCGGAATCAATCTGGGCAAAGCCGTCCTGCAATTTGACGCCGAGGGACATCTCGCCGACATTCAGTGGACCATTACGCCCCTGACGGCGGAGGTTTCCGAAGACCCGGCCATGCTGGAATGGGTGCGGTCGCTCACGCTGAAGTGATAGACATAAGGGTAAGGGGCGATCCTATCACCATTCTCATTTCACCCAGTTTGATTTGACCGCCAGAACCTTATCCGGCTCAACCCGGTCGTTCGTCCTCACGTGCACGCGGAAATCGTGCGGCCCTTCCATCCCCGCGTGCATGGTGAATTCCAGCCACAGGTTGGTCTGCTGCCCCGGTTTCAAGGTCGTCGTACCGACGACCACGCGGGGCGGTCAGCATCCCTGCTTGACTTCAATTTGCGGCTCACCCAACACCTGAAGCGGTTGGTTGCCGGCATTGGTCAACCGGAAAGTGGCCTTGACCATCTTGTTGACCTGCACGCGTCCGAAGTCCATCTCCTCTTTGTCCACCGCCAGCCGCGGGCCCTCGGCTGCCTGGGCCGGAGTCCCCGCCTGTCCTTGTGAGCCTGGACGCCACAGCAGCGCCAAACCAGCGACGACGAGGAGCAGTGCTCCTAACCCCAGGTACAGGGCAACGGGGCGGCGGCGGGCAGGGGACGCGACCCCGCGCTTACCACGACTCGTTTTGTTAGCCATCCTTGCCTCCGCTAAAAAGTGAAACGTAAAACGTAATCGTCATCTCCCGAACAGAAAGCCGCGCAGATACGCGACCATCGCCCATTGTTCTTCGCTGGTGTAGAGCGAGCCGAACTCAGGCATGCCGGTTCCCATACCGCCGCGCAGGAGTTTGCCCTGCAACAGCGCATCGCTGGCCCCCAACATCCGCGCCGCAGCGGTGAAGTCGGCAGGGCCGGCGGGCATGGCGGGGTCCATTTTTTGCATCCCCGGCAAGTCTTGGCCTGCGGAGCCATCTCCGCGCCCCTCCGGCCCGTGGCAGGCGGCGCAATCTCGCGCGTAGAGCCTCTCGGCGCGTTCCAGAGCCTCCGGTTGGGTATCGCGCAGCCAGGCCCAGGCCACCAGGTCCCAGAGGTCGCGGTCGCTCAGGCTGGTCATCGCCGCCTCCGCGCGCGATTGGGCGAAGGCGTCCGTCGGAGCCAGCGCGCGCCGCCGGTTTGCAGCGGCCAGGTCCGGCGGTAACGATACTTCCAGTGCCGCGCCGCGCGCTGCCGACGGCTGCACCTCCGGCATGACATGCGTCTCGTGGCGCATTGCATCAATGTCTAGCCCCAGTTGCTGGTACAGGGGCGGTTCCGCCGTCGGCATGGCAGAGGCGGTCCCGCCGCCCGCTACCCCCGTTACTTCAATCACCCCGCGCATCCGCCAGTGATCCACGCCGCACCAGCGGGTGCAGGCAAAGGCATACCGTCCGGGAGCCGCCGGGGTAAGGTCTATCGTCACGACCCTGCCCGGCTCAATGGTTTCAATATCAATCCCCAGGCCGGGGATGGTCAGGCCGTGCACCACGTCGGGCGAGGTCAGCCGCAATCGCGCCGGCTCACCCGCCACCAGCCGTAGCCGGTCGGGGACGAAGCCTCCTTCCTCCGGCAGGCGGGCTACCACGTCTATCACCTGCATCCCCGGCGCGCGGCTGCGCCACGCCTGGTAGCCGAATAACATCGCCGGAAAAAGGACGGCCACGACCAATACGACGCTCAGAGCAAACCATTCACGCTTCATGCCACGTACAACCCCATGAATCCCAGCGTGGCGATTGCACAGAAGACGGTCACTGGCAGCGCGGCCCAGGGCGACTGTCCGTGCTGGCGGGCCGTGCGCAGCGCCAAGGCGACCGCCGCGACCAGCCCTCCCAGGAGGAGCGGTGTCTGCAAATAGGGCACCAGGCCTGAAAGATAAGGAGTCCAGGCCAGCCCCGCCGTGCCCAACAGATTCCAGCCCCAGCCGAAGGGGTCCGACAGGACCGGCCAGGCATAGGAGAGGTTCGCCAGGACGAAGGAGAGGGAGAAGGCTATCCAGGCCGTCAGCCCCAGCGGCACCAGCACCGTCGCGTAATCGGCAAAGAGGGCGCGCGTACGCGCCGGCCTTCGCCCCTGCCCCAGCCGCACCGAGAGCCAGAAGAGCCCCGGCACCACCAGAAGGTTCAGCCCCAAGAAGGCGACGGCATAGACAAACCACGCCGTGCTCCCCACCGAGCGCGCCGCCTCTTTAAGAAAGCCCCACGGCCCGATGAGCACCGCCGAATAGACCAGGGCAGAGGCCAGCATGATGAAACCTTTGTATGCCTCGTCCAATTTGTGGCCCTTGGTCTGCCACAGGTCGGCGCCGGGCGGGCGCAGGTAGAGCGCCACGTTATCTTTAGGACAGGTCTTCAAGCACTCGGTACACATACCGCAGAAGGTGTTGGCCTGCAATCCCCCCGGAAAGAGGAGCCACGGGCAGCCGTAGCCCTCGTCGCTGCCGGTGTAGCAGGTCTTCTCCGTGTGGCTCGCGCAGATCGCTGTATCTTTGACCCGGATCTCCACAGGCGCGGCCTGGCTGTACAACCCTATGAATCCACCGACCGGACAGAGATAGCGGCAAAAGGTGCGGCGCTCAAAGACCAGGCTGGTGACCAACGCCACGACGACGAAGAGCGCCAGCACCAGCGCGGTGATGCCGGGGCTGGTCAGGATCACCGCCGAGAAGAGGGCCACGATGAGGAAGCCGGTGTTCTGCGCCCAGATGTTGCGCAGACGCCGGGGCCATTTGTGGCCCAGGGTATAGAGCCTGGCCCCTGGCCGCGGCTGCACCAGCGCCCGCCGCTGCAACCACTCGCCCGGCGCGGGGATGGGGCACATGGTACACCACAGCCGTCCGGCGAAGGGAATCAGGAGCAGGATCAACACCGCCCACCAGATGATCCAGACGAAGACGATACCGAAGTTGCGGTTCCCCGCCCGCGTGCCGAAGAACCCGGCCAGGATGGCGAGGACGAAGAAGAGGAGCGTGACGGCGGTCAGGCCCCATTGCAGCCAGCGGCTGCGGAGGATGCGCTTGACGATAGAGATGTCGCTGAGGGCGTAGCGCATCAAGACCTCCAGAAAGTCGCCAGTGTGCCGAAGGCCGTGATGACCGTGGCGATAGCCACCCGCGCCCACAGAAGGTTCGGGCCGATCTCCAACTTACCGATCATGAAGGGATGGAGGCTGCCGCACGTCACCGAGCAGCGCATACGGAACGTCCCCGCGCGGTCGGCGGTAAAGGCCAAACGCCCCGGCCGGCCGGGTTCCGCTTCAACGGATACGCCATAGCCGTCCACGTACAGGCCATGCACCACGTCCGCCGACTCCAATTTGATGACGACCCGGTCGCCGCGGTTGACCCGCACGATGCCCGGCTCAAAGGCGAAACTGCGAGCGGTGATGGCTAACTCCCTGTCCTGCGGTGCGGCTCCGGCCAAAGGGATAGCATCCCCGGCGGAGGGGATGGGCACGAACAAGGCGAGCAGCACCAGCGCTGCCGTCACGCCGCCGAGAACCAGGCGATACCAACCTGCCCTAAGACGATTCACCGATTCAACCATGGGCTAACCCTGGAAGCGATAGGCCCTCACCTACCCCCGCTTCGCGCCCCCTTCCTCTCCCATATTTGGCCGCGAAGCGTCCCGCACGCGGGGGAGAGGAAGGGGGTCGGGGGGATAGCGAGGGCCATTCCATCTCACTGGTTAGGCGGGCCGAACTTGCTGTAGGCGGCCAC
>JADYZS010000481.1 GCA_020853075.1 Anaerolineae bacterium
CCTAAAACCCGTACAGCGTACACACTCCAGCGGGGCAACGTTTGTCCACCACGTGAGCCATGTATTCATCCTTGAAATAACGCATCGTGGTCAGGATGGGATTGGGAGCCGTGTGCCCGAGGCCGCACAGCGAGGCTGTATGAACGGTGTCGCACAGGCTCAGCAAGCGATCCAGATCTGCCTCTTGGGCTTTGGCATGGGTGATGCTGTTGAGCATGTTGAGCATCTTGCGCGTGCCGACCCGGCAGGGAACGCACTTACCGCACGACTCGTCCTGAGTGAACGAGAGGAAGAAACGGGCGAAATCCACCATGCAGGTGGTGTCGTCCACCACCACCACGCCGCCCGACCCCATGATGACCCCTGTGGCCCGCAAGTCTTCGTAATCAATGCGGGTATCCATGAGGTCGTCAGAAATACATCCTCCCGACGGGCCGCCCAATTGCACCGCCTTGAAAGTCCTGTCGCTTTTGCAGCCGCCGCCAATGCCGAAGACCAGTTCCCGCAAGGTCATGCCCATCGGGATCTCCACCAACCCAGAGTTCTTCACCGCGCCGGTCAGGGAGAAAGCCTTGGTTCCGCCGCTACGCTCGGTACCCATGGCCGCAAACCAGCCCGGCCCGTTCAGGACGATGCTCGTCACGCTGGCCAGCGTCTCCACGTTGTTGATATTGGTGGGATAGTTCCACAGACCGGCCTCTGCCGGATAGGGCGGGCGCATGCGAGGCATGCCGCGCTTGCCTTCAATGGAGTGCATCAGCGCGGTTTCTTCGCCGCAGACGAAGGCACCGGCGCCTTCTTTAATAACGAACTCAAAGTCCATGCCGCTGCCGAAGATGTTCTTGCCCGTCGCACCGTATTGCCTGGCTTGTTCAATGGCGTTGCGCAAGGCACGGACGGCCAGTGGGTATTCCGCCCGCACGTAGATGTAGCCACGGCTGGCGCCTATCGCCCAGGCCGCGATGAGCATACCCTCCAGAAGCCGGTGAGGGTCGCCCTCAATGACCGTCCGGTTCATGAAGGCTCCGGGGTCTCCCTCGTCGGCGTTGCAGATAAGGAACTTGGGCGTGACCGACTGTTTGCGGGTGATCTCCCATTTGCGGCCCGTAGGGAAGCCAGCGCCGCCGCGCCCCCGCAGCTGCGAATCCTTGATGATCTGCACTACCTGCTCCGGCGTGAGCTTCAAGGCTTCGCGAAAACCCTGGTAGCCACCATTTGCCAGGTAGTCATCCAGAGAATAAGGGTCAATGAAGCCGCAGAGTTGGGTCGTGACCTTGAGTTGCCGGCCCAGGAAAGGATAATCGCTCTTGTCTCGCCGGCGGCTCACCACCCATTCCGGCGATACACCGCGCCCGCCCGCGCCGAAATGCTGGTCCAGGAGAGGGGTCACCCGAAACGGTGTCACCGGGCCATACAGGGTAGAAGATCCATCAATGATGACCTCTACCAGAGGCTCACGATGACAGGCCCCCAGGCAGCCGGTGCGCTGGATCGTCACTGGCAGTTGGCGGCGATGGACGTACACTTCAATGGCCGACAACACAGCCTCGGCTCCGGCAGCCAACCCGCAGGTAGAGGTGCCGACGCGAATCGTTGCTTTCATCGCACCTCCTCCTTGCTGGGGCCATCGGTGGACTCGCCCCGCAGTTCGGCCAGAGCCTCCCAAGCCTTCGCAGGTGTCATGTTGCCGTAGGTCACATCATTGACCACCAGGACGGGAGCCAGGCTGCACGCCCCCACGCACGCTACGGTCTGTAGTGTGAAGAGGCCGTCGGCAGTTGTTTCGTTCTCGTCAATGCCTAACCGCTCCTTGAGATGGGATAGAATCTCGGCGGAATGATTGACGTGGCAGGCAGTCCCTTTACAAACCCGGATGATGTAGCGTCCTGGTGCTGTGAACTGGAACAGGTTGTAGAAGGTGGCGACACCAAAAACACGGCTGAGAGGGAAGCCGAGTTCGCGAGCCGTATAGCGCAAGGAATTCTCAGGAAGATAACCGTAATGGGCCTGAATCTCCTCCAAGGCAGTGATGAGAGCATCAGGCTCACCCCGATGACGATCCAGAATGACCATGAGTTCGGGGGGGGGCGGCGCGGCCAGGGGATCGCCCTGATAGATGTGCCGGCGATAGGGTTTGGCTGCGGCCTTTGACCTCATACATAAACCTCCTGTCTGGAGCATCCGACTTCTTGCCCGGATGACACAAATCGTGCTCAAGCATAGCATGATCGGGATTGCAGTGCAATGACGTAGCTCAGTTTTGCCCGTTTGCTCTCGTTTGACACTTGTGCTATAATCGGCGAGGTATGGAACACGCACGAGGCACGGCGGGTTTGCGAATGGCTCGGCCCCGGCGTCGCCGCCAGGCGTCACCCTGGTCGGGGCTCGTCTTAGGCTTCCTACTCACTGCCTTCATCCTTGCTTTTGCCTACACAGGTTACCTGGTCTTTGCCTGGGCGCGCTCAGCGGTTGCCGGCGCGCCTTCTCTCACCGAGTTGGCTTTGCCACGGCTGAGACCCTCTGTTCGTGCCGCGCCCGACAACGAGCCCGCGGCCGGCGTCAATCCCCGGCCCCAGACGCAGACTAAAGGGCAAGCCCCCAACCTCGCCCGCAACGAAAGAATTACCGTTCTCGTTCTGGGAACCGACCAGCGATTTGATGATCCTGTTGCCTCCCGGACAGACACCATCATCGTCGTGACGGCAGACCCGGCTACCGGCAAAGTGGGTATGTTATCTTTGCCGCGTGATCTGTGGGTGACGATCCCCGGTTTC
>JADYZS010000482.1 GCA_020853075.1 Anaerolineae bacterium
CCAGGCCGATGAAGAGCGTCACCTGCAAGTGGCCCGCCAGCGTGCCGATGCCCAGGAGCGCGCCCGCCGCAACGGCCCAGCGTGCCTCTCTGCGTGTGAGGGCCCGCTCGTAGGCCCAGAAAACCCACGGCAGCCAGGCGGCGACGGCGATGAGATTCAGGTTGCCGAAGTGGATGATGTAGAGGTCGGAGAACATAAAGGCAACCGCGCCTGCCAGGGAAGCCATCCGACCTGCGCGACCCCGCAGGAAGAGATAAGTCCCCAGGCCCGCCCACCAGACGTGGAAGATGCTCAGCATCTCCAGCGAACGGTAGGAGACGGCTGGCCCCAAGAGCCAGACGGCCCAATTGATAGGATAGAAGAGGCCCGCCTGAATCTCACCGATGAAGGGCGCGCCGCCGTAGAGGTAGGGATTCCAGAGAGGGAGGACGCCGCGTTGCAGGTTGGCCTGGGCGAAGCGATAGAGAGGGAGGAGAAAGGAAGCCATATCGCCGCCGTCGGCAGGCATGTAGGCGTCGCCCGCGACGAGTCGCCAGAAGAAGCCCACGGCAGCCAGGGCGAGAAGCCCCCCGGCGACGACGTCCTGGGGATGGGGCCATGCCTGCCGCCCGCGCCAGTGCAGGGCGCGCGTCATCACGTAGAGAACGAGCCAGACGGCAAGGAGAACGATGAGCGTCACAAAGCCATTATACATCGCTACGACACACACGCAAAGACAACCCTTGACAGGGGGTAGGGGGGATGTTAGAATCTGAGCCAGGTGGCAAAGATTGATGAAAGCGTGGTCATGGTGATGGGTACACAACAGGTTATTTATCTGGATCATGCAGCGACGACGGCGGTGGATGCGCGGGTTTTGGCGGCGATGCTCCCTTTCTGGACGGAACGCTACGGCAACGCGTCCAGCCTGCACCGGCTGGGTCGGGATGCGGCCCACGCGCTGGACGAGGCACGGCGCAGCGTGGCGCAAGTGCTCGCCTGCAAACCTGGCGAGATTGTCTTCACCGGCTGCGGGTCGGAGAGTGACAACCTGGCCGTGCGCGGCGTAGCGATGGCGCAGCAGGCGCGCGGGCGGGGCCGGCACATCGTCGCGTCGGCGGTGGAGCATCACGCAGTCGGTCATACGGTGCAGGAGTTGGTTGAACACTACGACTTTGAGGCTACTTTCGTAGGGGTAGATCGCACCGGGCGGGTGAACCCTGACGACGTGGCGCGCGCCCTACGATCCGACACGGTGCTGGTGAGCATCATGTACGCCAACAACGAGGTGGGCACGATCCAGCCGCTGGCGGAGATCGGGCGCATCTGCCGGGCACGGGAGATTCCTTTCCACACCGATGCGGTGCAGGCGGGCGGCTGGCTCCCGCTGGACGTGGACGCGCTTCAGGTGGACCTCCTCTCCCTCGGCGCGCACAAGTTCTGCGGCCCCAAGGGCGTTGGCGCGCTCTACCTGCGCCAGGGGACGCCGCTGTGGCCGGTGCAGACGGGCGGCGGCCATGAAGGCGGGCGGCGCGCCGGTACGGAGAATGTGCCCTACATCGTGGGGTTGGCGACCGCGCTGCGCCTGGCCCACGAGGAGCGGGAGGCAGAAAACCGGCGCATCGCGGCGATGCGGGATAGGCTCATCGCGGGCGTGCTGGCGTGTGTGTCCGACACCTACCTGACCGGCCATCCGGCAGAGCGGCTCCCCAACAGCGCCAGTTTCGTCATCCGTGGCGTGGAGGTAGAGGGCATCCTCATCGGCCTTGACCTGGAAGGGATCTGCGCCTCCAGCGGCTCGGCCTGCAACAGCGCGTCGGCCAAGCCGTCCCACGTCCTGACGGCGATGGGGCTGACGTCGCCCGACGTCTATGGGCATCTGCGCCTGACGCTGGGCCACGAAAATACCGATGCCGACGTGGATAGGCTGCTGAGCGCCTTGCCGGGGATGGTGGCGCGGCTGCGGGCGCACGCGCCGATGGCGGCTTTCAAGCAGTGAATTGAGGAAAGAACATGTCAATCACTACTTATCATGAAGTATTAAGCCGAGCGCAGGATCTTTCGCCTGCTGACCAACTGCGGCTGCTAGAAGAATTGGCCGCAATCGTTCGCCGTCAGATCACGCCACAGCCACGGCGAAGCCTCCTGGAACTGCAAGGATTGGGCAAGGAAGTTTGGCAGGGGATAGATGCTCAAGAATACGTGAATCAGGAGCGCGCGTCGTGGAATGGTTAGCTGCATTACGGGGAAAACTGGTAGGATTGGATACCGCGCCCCTGATTTACTTCATTGAGGAGGACCAAACCTATCTGGAAACGGTTCGTCCTTTCTTTGACGCAATAGAACGCGGTGAGTTGATGGCCGTCACCTCTGTTGTGACTCTGCTAGAGGTGCTGGTCCAGCCTTTGCGCCGTGGGGATGAGAGGCTGGCCCAACAGTATCGCGACATTCTGCTCAATGCAGAAGGTCTGACTACGGTCATGGTTTCTCAAGATATTGCTGGGAAAGCGGCGCTACTTCGCGCGACCTACAACATCCGTACGCCCGATGCTATTCAGATAGCAACGGCGATTCATGGTGGAGCATCGTTTTTCCTGACCAACGATGCTCGCCTGCCATCCTTACCTGACCTTAAGACATTAGTATTGGATAGATTGAGGGAACATAGGTAGCCGGAGGCAGACCAGATGAGCTCCAACCTGTATGCTGACGTGGCGCGGCTGCGGGCGTACGCGCCAGTAGGGCAGCGGGGGTGAGACGAGGAAAGTAACATGAATAACACAGTGGCACAGATGACCAAAGAAGAACTGAGAGAGATGATTGAGGAATCTTTAGAGCAGAAGTTGCTAGAGATACTCGGTGACCCCGATGAAGGGCTAGAACTCAGAAAGTCGGTGCGGGAGAGATTACTGCGCCAGAAAGAAGCGGTCGCAAAGGGCGAGCGCGGCGAGTTACTGGAAGATGTGGTGAAGCGACTGGGACTACAATAACCCTATGTATCGCATCCACATTTTGGACACGGCTACTCGCGCTCTGGAACGCCTGGACAAACCCGTTGCCCGCCGCATTGTTGAGCGCATCAACTGGCTGGCCGCGAACCTGGACGATACCAAACTAGAGCCAATGACCGGCGACCTGGTAGGATTGTACAAATTCCGAGTGGGCGACTATCGCATCCTGTATGAGATTGTCAAGTAGGAACAGACCATCGTAATTCACATAATCGGTCATCGTAGAGAAGTTTATCGGAAGCAGTAATAAGAAGAAGATGAAAGATCGCGTCGTTGTCGCCATGAGTGGCGGGGTGGATAGCAGCGTCGCCGCGGCGCTGCTGGTAGAACAAGGCTACGAGGTCGTCGGCGTGATGCTGCGCCTGTGGGCCGAACTGAGCGCGGGCGAGGAGAGCCTGAACCGCTGCTGCTCGCCCGCAGCGGTGGACGACGCCCGGCGCGTTGCCGCGCACCTGGGCATCCCCTTTTACCTGCGCAACGTGGAGGAGACCTTCAAAGAGCGCGTCGTGGATCCCTTCATCGCCGTCTATGCCGCCGGAGAGACGCCGAACCCCTGCCTGGCTTGCAATCGCGACATCCGGTTTGATTCGCTCCTGCGCTACGCCCTGGGCCTGGGCGCGACGTACCTGGCGACCGGGCACTACGCTCGCGTCCGCCGCGGGCCCGATGGCCGCTACCAGCTTCTCAAGGGCGTGTACGACCGCAAAGACCAGTCTTATCCGCTTCACGTCTTGGGGCAGGCACAACTGGCCCACGCCCTCTTTCCGTTGGGCGAATACACCAAGCCCCAGGTGCGAGAGATGGCCCGCGCCCGCGGCCTCCCCGTCGCGGAAAAAGCCGAAAGCCAGGAACTCTGCTTCGTTGCCGACGATGATTACCGCCGCTTCCTGCGCGACTGGGCTCCCCAGGCGGCGCGGCCTGGCCCCATCCTGGATCGCGCGGGACGCGTCCTGGGCGAGCACCAGGGCCTTCCCTTCTATACCATCGGCCAGCGCAAGGGGATCGGCCTCTCGTCGCCCGTGCCGCTCTACGTCCTCAAACTGGATGCCAGCCGCAACGCGCTGATCGTCGGCACAGCCGAGGAACTTGGGCAGAGGGAGTTGACCGCGCGGCAGGTGAACTGGATCGCCGGGGCGCCGCCTACCGGCCCCATCGCCGTCGCCGCCCGCATCCGCTACAAGGCGCAGGATGTCCCGGCTACCGTGACGCCGCTGCCGGATAGCCGCGCGTCCGCTTCTTTCGCGACCGCGCTGCGCGATATCACGCCAGGCCAGGCTGTCGTCTTTTATGATGGCGAGGTCTGCCTGGGCGGCGGCATCATTGAGCCGTCGTAAAGATACGAGATAGATGCGCCTCTTCATCCCTCCTGCCCTCTTCCTTTCCATTCTCATCGCGCTCCTGTATGCCTGTCTCTATCATTTGATCCAGGGACGCACCTTGCGCGAACTCCTGTTGGCGTTCCTGGTAAGCATCCTCGGCTTCGGCCTGGGCCAGGTGATAGGCATGGTAGCCGGTCTCCCCTTCCCCGCGCTGGGACAGGTGCATCTGCTAGAGGGGACGGCAGCCTGCTGGACCGCGCTCTATATTGCGAGGCGGCTTAATCTATGATAGAATCTTGAAGTAGAGGCTCACGGAGAGAAGCATGACAGCCACCATTCGGGATATCGCGATCATTGTCCTGGCTCTGGAGTCCGTCGTCATCGGTGCCATCCTCATCATTCTCACCATCCAGGTATGGCAGTTGGTGCGGCTCCTGCGCCACGAGATCAAGCCGATCCTGGAATCCACTCAGGAAACCGTGGGGACGGTGCGTGGCACGGCTAACTTCCTGGGCCACCACCTGGTCAATCCTGTGGTGCGCGTCGCTGGCTATGCCTCCGGCGTGCGCCAGGCTGTCCGCACCCTGGCCGGGTTCCGGCGGTCATCCCCAGGGTCTCCAGATAACCCGCCGCCGACTAATGGCCGGGGCACGGGTGAGCCTTGAGTCTTATGTTAAGGAGGATGGAACCATGAGCGAACGCAACGATGCAGGCGCATTCTTGTTCGGATTCTTCTTAGGCGCGGCGGCAGGGGCAGTGGCTGCCCTCTTGATGGCTCCCCAGGCGGGTGAGGAGACCATCGGCCAGATCCGCGAGAAGGGGATTGAACTCAAAGAACGGGCAGAGGAACTCTCCGGTGAAGCGCGGGAGCGTGCCGCGGAGTTGGCCGCCGAAGCGCGGAAGCGAGCGGAAAGAATAGAGGCCGAAGCCAAAGAGAGAGCCACAGAACTGAGGAGACGGGCCGAAGAGTTAGAGGCTCAGGCCAGACAGCGAGCCGTGGAACTAGAATCTGAGGCTAAAAAGAGAGCCGAGGAACTGAGCGAGCGCGGCCGTATCGTGCTGGATGAGCAGAAGGGTCGCGTCCAATCCACGGTAGAAGAGGTCAAAGAGACCGTCGCCAAGCGGGCGAAGAAGGCCGAAGGGGATGCCAGTGGCTAGACGAGCGCCAACGCCCAACAGACGAGGAGAGCCAGCAGGTCAGCGGTGAGGTCTCACGGAGATATACTTCAAAAAGGATCGCAACGTGACTACTGAGATTGAGTTCGTCTCCAATTACAGAGACCTGAGCACCGAGCGCGGCTTCCAGTTTGAGTTCACCTGCAACCGCTGCGGCACCGGCTACCGCACGCCGTTCAAGGCATCGGCCCTCGGCACGGCTACCTCAGTGCTGGATGCGGCGAACAGCCTCCTCGGTGGTATCTTCAGCTCTGCGGCGAATATCAGCGAGAGAGTCCGCTCCGCCGCCTGGCAGAAGGCCCACGATGAGGCCTTCGCGGCAGCCTCGGCGGAAATCAAGCCCTCGTTTGTGCAATGCCCCCGCTGCTCTTCCTGGGTCTGCCGGAAGAGTTGCTGGAACACCAAGCGCGGCTTGTGCAAGGATTGCGCGCCCGACCTGGGCGTGGAGATGTCGGCGGCCCAGGCCAGCCGCTCGGTGGAAGAGGTGTGGGCACACGCGGCAATGGCCGAGGAAGATAAGAAATTAGGCAAGGAGCAGTGGCGGGAGACGATTCGCGCCACCTGCCCCAACTGCGAAGCCCCGCTTGCCACCAATGCGAAGTTCTGCCCGGAATGTGGCACGAAACTGAAGACAGCAGACAAATGCGCCAAGTGCGGAGCCAAGTTGACACCGGGCGCCAAGTTCTGCCCGGAGTGTGGTGAGAAGGTAGCCTGAAATTCTTGCTGCCTATCCCCCGCGCAGCGCGCGCAACACCTCCGGCAGACGCGGGAGGAGATCGCCCGCGACCGCGCCCGCGTCGCCCAGTGCGCGCCGCACCCATTCCCCGGCCAGCCCGTGCAGATAGGTTCCGGCCACCGCCGCCGCGAACGGCTCCAACCCTTGCGCCAGCAAACCAACGATGGCCCCCGCTAATACGTCACCGCTCCCCGCCGTCGCCAGCGCGGGGTTCGCGAAGGGCTGCACCACCGCGCGCCCGTCGGGCGCGGCGCAGACGGTGTGTGCGCCCTTGAGGACGATGACCTGGTTCCATTCGGCGGCCTTCGCCCGCGCCAGCCCCAGGCGGTCAGCCGCGATCTCCTCGGTTTTCAGATTGCAGAGGCGGGCCATCTCGCCGGGGTGAGGCGTCAGGATGCTGTGGGCAGGGACACGGCGCGGCCATTCCTCCGTCGCGGCCAGGATGTTGAGGGCATCGGCATCCAACACCAGCGGCGGCAGGTGAGGCGGTTCCTTTGCTTCTGCCGGTTGCGGTTCGGCGGCGCGCAGGGCCTGGAAGCCGATGCGCGGCGCGCGCGTGGGGGTGCTCGTCTTCGGCTCCAAGAGTTGGCGCACGAACTCCACCGTCGGCGTCTCCTGTCCCAACCCGGGGCCCAGAAGCAGAGCCCGGTAGTCGCCCGCCTTCTCCCGCACCATCTTGGCCGCGTCGGGCGCGAGGACGCCCATATCGTGGGGCAGGAGGAGCCAGGTCGTCTCGTGGAGCGCGGCAGCCAGAGTCGGATGGAGAGGACGGGCGACGCCCAGAGTCACCAATCCCGCGCCGGCGCGATAGGCCGCCGCGCCCGCCAGGTAGGCCGCGCCGGTGTAGTTGGCCGAACCTGCCACGATGAGCGCGCGGCCAAAGGTTCCCTTGTGCGCGTCGGCAGGCCGGCGCGGGAGCCAGGCTCGCACCATCTCAGGTGTAGCCACTTCTACCTGCACGTCCTCGGCCAGCGACGCGGGGATGCCGATCTCTGCCACCAGGAGGCGTCCGCAAGCGCCCGCGCCGGGGAACAGGAAGTGCCCCCATTTGGCATGAGCGAAGGTCACCGTCAGGTCGGCGGCGAGGGCCACCGCGTCCAGCGCGCCGGTATCGCAGTTGAGCCCGCTGGGGCAATCCACCGCGACCACTCGCGGCCAGGTTAGGATTTCTTTCCTCTCCGC
>JADYZS010000483.1 GCA_020853075.1 Anaerolineae bacterium
ATCTTGAAGATCACGGATGGGCACAGGACGACCCCGGCGCGGGTCAAAGAACTGGTCGCCGATGCGCGCGCCCGCGATCACCTGGCCGCTCTTTAGTTCTCTTTTCCCGCTCGCCAACTTCAAATCTAACTTGTCCACCGCAGCCGGGTCTATGCCGACAATGTTGGGGAAAGCCTGGGCGCGGTTGGCGGTGAGGGTGAAGGGGCCGTTGATGTTCTGGTAGGGCGTGACGACGAGGACGCCATCCAGCGCGGCGATGCGTTGCAAGGCTTCGTCGTTGAGAGGGTTTTGATTCTCTGGGCCGGAGGGGCCTCCGACCTTGCCGCCTCCTCTGACGGAGGCCACCCCGTCAACGATAATCGGGCCGCCGGGCCCCTGCCGGGCGACGACGGTGATGCGGGTCAGGTCGCCGATGCTCCCCAGGTTGCCCGTGGCGCTCCGTTGCAGGCCGAAGCCCAGCGAGACCAGCACCAGGACGGCAGCCGTGCCGATAATGACGCCGATGGCGGTCAACGCCACGCGGCCACGCATACGGTTCAGGTTAGACCAGACGGTGCGAACCAGATCTGTAAAAGACATAAAACGCTCCTAACCCAACACGAGACAATGGACTATACTATAATCAACAGCCCAATTGCTAGAGAAAAGGATTTACTATCTCCAGCCCCTCAATTCGCGGATAAGCACTAAAATCCTCTGAGTAGAGACGTTGGACACCCCCTTCTAAGGAAGCGGCAACAATCATGCCATCCCAAAACGATAGGCTATACCTATTCAGGAGCCTATCGGCCCTATCTACCACGTTCCAGCTCGGAAGGATAGTGATCCAGACTTAGCGCAGGTAACGAATATTCTGCCATGCTGCCTTACGGCTATGCCCCAACCGTTCCAGCTTTTGACTTGCCGCCAGATATTCGCAGGCAACTTGCCAAAGTAACACCCCGTTATCTAGCGAGCGTATTAAAGAGATGGTCTTCATTTGCTTTGCAGCATCGCGCGGGTCGTGAGCATAAAGGAGCACGTTTGTGTCAACGGCGTTCATGCAAGGCTTCTCTGGTGAGATACGATCGCTCTAAGGTAATAGGGTTTTTCTGCATACGCGCAATGACGGCTTCCAGGATACGTTTTCTCTCACCGGGATCGGTTACAACAGGCGAGAGAACCAGAGGGCCTTGCACCACAAGTTCAACCTCTGACTCCTCGGGCAAGTCAAATGGTTCTTGCAGTATAAAAGTCCCTCCGCGATAAACAGCCCTCACTCTTTGCAGCATCGGTTTCCTCCAACGGCGTGCGCTCTTGATGCCATTATACTTATCTGGAACAAATCAGCAAGCGACCTCTCGCCACACCCTACTCATTCCCGAACTTCACCCCAGGGTCAGCCTGGCGGGCGCAGGCGCGCACCGCTTCTTCGGTGGCAGCGCCGCGGCCCGCGAGGCAGGTAGTATATGCCATCGCCTTCTTCTGAGCCTGGGCCAGCGCGGTGGCCGGGGCTTCTCCGGCTAGCGCCTCCGCGACAGCCTGGTAGAGCCAATAGGTCTCGCGGCCGGCGTCAAGGCCTAGGGAGAGGCCAGATGAAACCTCTCCCCGTTCCAGTATCGCGTGCCAGGCAGCGGCGGTCGCCGCGCCCACCTCCTTACGCCAGGCCTCGCTCGCGGCCACGTCCCGGCGCACCGGCAGGAGCGATACCGCCTCCGGCTCTCCGCTCACGAACGAAAGCCAGGCCCAACACGCGTCGCGGTGCTCCGTCTGCGCGCTGATGAAGAGGGCCCAGGGCACGATCTGAGACAAGGCGCGCGCGCCCGCCGGAAGAGGCGCGACGCCAACCTCGTAGGCGAGGGGAGCCAGAAAACGATGATCGCTGTAGCTCTGCGGCCACATGGCAACCCGACCCGACCGGATTAGCACGGGTGGTTCGTTGCTGCTCTCGCTGCTGATGCCGTCAAAATAGATACCGTCAGGTTTTTCAGACGACAGCGGCATAGCCTTATTGATGAAGGCGACGTACTGAGCCAACGCGGCGACCGTGGCCGGATCGTCAAAGGTGGGCTGTCCGTCGGCATTAAACGCCTTTCCGCCCAGCCACGCCAGATATGCGGGCGCGCTGATGATCGCGCCAGAGGGAAGGTAGAACCCAACCGTTGGGCTAGGCGACTGCACGTTGGCGAGGGCAATGGCTTCCTCCATCAACTGCTGCGGTGTCCAATCCTGGGCGGGGTAAGGTGCGCCTGCCGCATCAAACAGCGCAGGGTTGTAGTACAGGAACGTCGCGTCGGCCTCCAAAGGCAAGGCCCACAGCCTCCCTCCGGCCCGCGCCGTTTCCAGGATGGCCGGAACAATCGCCTCCAGGCCGGGTTTGGCGACGCCGAGGAACGGGTCAAGCGGCAGGACGGCCTCGGTGTCCGCGCTGCCCAGCAGGTACGGAATACCGGCAAAGCAATCGGCCCTCGCGGCCTCTTCCGCCAAATCCAAACTTTGGTTGTTCCCGATGTCCACGGCGATGTCGGGGTGCAGTGTCTGGAAGCGTCCGGCCAGCGCGCGCCAGGCGGTCAGGTCAGCCCCAGGGCGAGCATGAAACCGGATGGTGGTGGCTGCGCCGGGTTTCTGGCCGGAGGGTGGCACAATGGCTTTGGCAGGTGGCCCCTGAGATTCGGCGGCTTCCTGGCTTAGCCGGCGCATCGCATCGGCCTGCGCCGCAGCGGTGGCGACCTCCACACTTTCGCCCCTGAGCACCGACTCGTAGGCACGGCGCAGCGCCCCATGCACCGCACCCGGATAATGCGCCGCGTGTTCCAGGGTGTATTGGAAGACGGCGGCAGTCTCCGCGCCGACACTCTTCCAATATTGAGCCTTTTGTGCCGCCGACTTGCGGGCCGGCATGTCGTGCATACGAGGGTCAGGCGGCTGGCGCGTCAGCCATTCAACCCAGCGCCAGGCGGCCTGCGGCTGCGATGTCCCCGCGCTGACGAAATACCCCCAGGCGGAGAGAGTCGTGGCCGCATCCCCGGCCTCCGGGAAGGGAACAACACGAGCATCGCAGCAGGCCCTGAAGTTATCCGCTTCGCCGGAGCGACCCACCCACATCGCCGCTGCCCCGTCGTAGGGAATCCGAGATAGGGCCGCCTGATCCGTCGTCGCCGGGTTGGGCATGACGCCGTGTTGCAGCACCAGGTCGGCGTACCAACGAAGTGCCTCGCCCACGCCGGTCTGATCCAGTTGCACCCGCGGCGGAGTCTGTTGGTAGTCCACCAGCCGGTCAACCTTTTGCTCGGCCAGCACGGGGAGCGTATAGAAGGGCCAGGCATCCACGTAGCCCCACTGCTTGACCTGATCTCCCTCGCGGGTCGTCGTCCGCCTGGCTGCCTCCAGGAAATCGTCCCACGACCAGCCGGTCTGCGGATAGGGCACGCCCGCCGTGTCAAACAACTTGGGACTATAGTAAATGAGCCATGTCTCGGCCACGTAGGGCAAGCACCATAACTTGCCCCCGCTCCGGCACAGGCTCAACGGCCCGGCGTAGAAGTCGTCAGCAGTGAACCCCTTGTCGCCCTCGGCCAGGTCGCTCAGGTCAAGGATAGCGCCTTGCAGAGCGGTTTGCTCCGGGAAGATCGCGCTGTATAGAAAGGTATCCGCCGCGGCGGCAATCTTGAGCACGTCGTCGCTGGAGGCCACGCCGGAGGGTTGGCCGGTTATCTCGTCCGTGGAGACGAGATTCACGGTGATCTCCGGGTGGGCCTTGTGGAACTCCTTGACCCGCGCCGCGTAGTGGTCGCGTTGGTAGTCATGGATAGCGAAGGTGATAGTCACCAGCGTTTGCGGCGTCGGCGTGGGGGCGCAGGCGGCCAGCAGGGGCAACAGGATCGTCAGGGTGGCTAAGAACCGGGCGAGTCTCATAGACGCCTCCAATGGCATATTCTACCGCCGAGAGCGCAGAGGCAGAGTGTTGTGTCTCTGCGCTCTCGGCGACCTGCGGTGCATTTTCATCCGTGGCGGTGAAGGTAGTTCATAAAGTCTAATCGCTCCCCAAACCCAGGAAGCCACGCAGCGCGCGCAACCAAGTGGGGCGCGCTGGCGGAGGCGGCTCCCCGTCAGGGACGCCGGGCTTCCCCGGCCCGCCTGGCTCACCGGGGCCACCCGGCCCGCCCGGCCCGATAGGGCCTCCCTCCTGCACCTCAAAAGCTAACTCGTGCGTCAACTGGGCCGGTTTGTTGAAGTCGTCTATATAATGGACGACCACCGTCGCCACCGCGCGTCCCGGCTGCCTGGGGATGCCCAGGGCATCCAGCACGTCCGACGTCCCCGCATCCAGGGGGCCGAAGAAGCGCGAGTTCTGCTGCAATTCCAGGTCGGTGCTGGTGATTTCCACGGTGGTAATGTTGGCGCGGTTCCGCCCGATGTTCAGCACTTCTAAGGGGATCTGGAACGGCTGGCCGGTGAAGATAGGCGACATTGGCTGATAGAGGCCGATTTGCAGTTGCGGGATGGTACGCACCAGGAGGCTGATCAGTTGTGTATCGGTTTTAGCCGCGCCGTCGCTGTCCTCAAACTCAAAGATAATGGGGAAGGTGTACGCGCCGCCGTTGGCCGCGCCATCCACCACGAACGCTTGCACGACCACCTGCGTCGCGCCGGGTGCCAGCGTACCCAATACCTTCAGGTTGCCCGAACCCAGGGGAGCGAAGGTTCCTGCGGCAGTGGTCGTCTGTCCGCCAGTGCCGCTGGTGCCGCCGGTCGTGCCGCTGCCGCCGAGACTTGCGGTGAGGCGGCGCGCATCGGCCTCGCCCTCGTTCTGCACCGTGAGGGTGATGGTGAAGGACGAGCCGGGCGTCAGGATGGCGGGTTCGGTAGCATAACCGGCGACCACGGGCTGCGGCTGTGGTATGTCCCTTGCGGCGACCGCCAGGGCCACGCTCTGGTCGGAGGTGGTGTGGTTGGGTGTGCTGGCCGTGTCGTCGTAGTCCAGTTTGAGGCCAAAGGTGTAGAGACCCGGTTTAGCGCTCCGGCTCGTTACCAGAGCCAGCGTGGTCGTATGGATGCTGCCGACGGAGAGGTCGGGGAAGGCGCGGACGTTGGACGCGCCGACGGGCGCGAAGGGCGCATCGCCGCCGCCGGACGTCAAGAGCACACGGCGGGCCTGGCCTGTGCCCACGTTGCGTACCACGACGGTCATGGTGAAGGGAACACCGGGAGCCAGGTTCTCCGGCTCGGTACTCACACTCAAGATGACCAGTTGCGGGCGTCCGGGCTTGGGCTTTGCGCTCACGGCGACGCCGACCGTCTCCGTGCTGCTGTAACTAACCCCCTCGGCATCCCGGTAATCCAGGCGCACCGTGACCGCATAAGTCCCCTCTTCCACGTCGGGCGCGGCCCGCAGCGTCTGCGAGACGCCACCGTGCTCGTTCACCTGGAGGCTCCCCAGCACCTTCACGCTGCTCGTCGCCAGGGGCACGAAGCGGTCGCTGGTGATGGTGACGAGGATCTCCCGCGCGCCTGCCGAACCGATGTTGTGCAACTCCAGGATGAGCTCAAAGGTTCCGTTAGCCTGGATGGTCGCGGGCTCGGTCTTGTACGAGCGGATGAAGATGAGCGGGCGATGGGGCTGGGGCTGCGTCTCCTGGGCCGCGGCAGGCGTGGCTCCGGCCAGGAGCGAGAGAAAGAGCATGGCAGTAAGGATGGTTCGTATCATGGTGTGTCCTGGTTGGTGATGCAAATGGGATCCCATTGAACGAGAATGAAGTGACCCTGAAACGTGCCAGAAAGTAACTGTTCAGAGTTCGCCAGAAAAAAGACTTGACATATCCGAAACAAGGATATATAATTATGACAAAAGCAGCCGAAAACTGCCAGTATTGGTGGGTGCTCGCAAGAGATAGGCTGTGCCCCCTAACCACGGGGGTTTTTTCTTGCCTATATCAGCTCCTTGAGAACACCATTACTCTTTCCCTGTTCAAAAAGGTATCTCATCGCGTCTTGGCCTTCCAGGGCAGCCCGAACTAACCCACACAGCGCATCGGCCAGGCGTACCAAGGCGTCGGTCTCCTCTTTCCTAACGCCGCGCACCTTCCGGACCTGAATACGCTGGCGACGGAGTTCACCCCCCATCCATCTTTCTTGAGACCGTGGCAAACCATCAATAAACACTGTAGCCTTATACGCTGTCTTCTTGCAGGCCAGGATGGCGTGAGCGATGGTTAAGACGGTGAGCGATACATAATCTCTTCCGTTCCGATAGACAGCAAAAAGCAGCTTTCCCTCAAATGCTGGTTCCATCAGAACAAGGCGGATGTATTCCACCCGCTTGGGATATTCTGTCTTAATCCACTTCACTCTTCCTTTACCGCTCTCTTGCTCTATCCTCTCACACAGTTCAGCGACCCTGTCCCGCTCTTCACTGGTAACAACCACTGAGACGATAAATAGCTCACCTTGGGTGTCCTGGCCGCTTTCGTCTACGTAACAGTAGAGCTTTGTTGTCATTGTTGCCGGTCATTAGACCAGAATTCTGTCAAGTTGAGACTACGGTTGCTTACTGGCAACAACGAAGGCTGCGTTCTCCCCCACCTCGTCGCGCACCAACTGGCCGTCCTGCAGGCGAATGATGCGGCTGGCGAAGCGGGCGACGTTGGGATCGTGGGTGACGACGAGGAGCGTGCGGCCCTCGTGGTTTGTGTCGGACAACAGGCTCATCACCTCGCGGCCCGTGTGTGTATCCAGATTGCCGGTCGGCTCATCGCACAGGAGGATGGCAGGGTCGTTTATCAGCGCGCGGGCGATGGCGACCCGCTGCTGCTCGCCGCCGGAGAGCTCCACTGGCTTGTGGGTGGCGCGCTCTCCCAGCCCCACGCGGCCCAGAAGTTCCTGAGCACGGGCGCGCCTTGCCTTCGCGGGCGTGCGGGCAAAGAGAGTGGGGAACTCCACGTTCTGCAACGCGCTCATGGTGGCGACCAGGTTGAAACTTTGGAATACAAAGCCGACGCGGCGACGGCGATAGGCTGCCAGCGCGTCCTCATCCAATGTCTGCAAATCCTCGCCGCCGACGATCAGGCTCCCGCCGGTAGGCCGGTCCAGCCCACCGACCAGGTTCAGCAAGGTGGACTTGCCGGAGCCCGACGGCCCCATGATGCACAGGAACTCCCCGGCATCCACCTCTAAATCCAGCCCATCCAGCGCGTGGACAATGCTGGAACCCATCACATAGTCGCGACGCAGGCCGATGGCCTGGATGATGGGGGCCATTATCCGACGCCGATGACAGGCCCGGGGCCTGGAACGCTGCGCGTGGCTCCTCCGCTCAAGAAGAACGATACTAAGTCAGGGGTGGTGCTGACAGCAATGGCGAGAAGCCAATAACTGAAGGCGACGGCCAGAGACTTCCCACGGCTGAAGCGCGCCATCGCGGCCACGCCGAGAATGAGCAAAAGAAGATGCCAAAAGAGGTACAGATCCACCTGCTCTGCCAGCATCTTCGTGAGCCCCTGTTCGGCTATCAGACCTGATAGCCCCGGCTGAAGGATCAGTTGTTTAGAGAGAGACATGGAAGCGGCTTGTACGCCATCCCGCAAGACGAAAGGCATTGCGGCCCAGGCCGAGACACTGAGCACCTGACCGAAGCGGTTCTGCCCGCCCATCGCCAGGCACAGCAAGTGTAAGACGCCCGCGCGAGCGATGAAGCCGAGGAGAAGGAGCCCGATGCCGCTCACCAGCGGGGGGCCATAAATCTGATCGGAGGGGCGTGGCCGGGGTCGCTGGTCCAGGAACCATTGGGGCGGGTTCTCCTGCATCTCCTTTGGAAACCCTTCCAGTTGTGCTTGCCACGCGGCAAGCGCCACCGCCAGGCGGCGCTCCTCTTGCAGCGGCGCGCTGACGGCGACGCGCGCGGAGAGGAGAGCGATAGCCAGGAGAAACGGCACCAGCCATAGACGAGCAGGTGCGCGGGCAACGGCCCGCAGTGTTACCCCCGGACGCAGGAAGATGCCGAGGATGAGCAACACCAGGGGCGGACGGCGATCATTCGCAGGTGAAGTGTTAGCCACGGCTTCCTCAATTCGTACAGCCATCCACGAACAAATTGTGTTGGACTGCTATTCCCATTATAAACGTGCCCCGCAGCCGCTTGGTTCCCGGCCACAGGGCACTGCTGCCGCTGAGTATAGCATGGTTGGCGGTATGTGGCAAAAACTGTAGAGGCGACCCGCCGTCTCGCCTCTACATCAGGATGCTGCCTACCGCCCCTCCGTCACGGCTTGTAAGATGGCCTCCTCCCGTTGGGCCAACCCGCGCGCGGCTATCCTCAGCGTGACGGCATAAACACCCAGGCTGTAAGCCAATGCCAAAGGCAAGGCGATGATCAGCGCGGGCTTATAGAGCGCCCAGGGGACGATGATGAGCATGATGGCAGGCGCGGCGCCGAGCGGCATGCCGAAGGTCAACGGGAGAACGGCCAGGAGTGACGTGCGCGCCTCGTTGGCCGCAGCGCGACCTCGCTCCAAATCCACTTTGTAGGGCAAAAAAACAGAGGTCAGGTTGCCGAGGCCGACGAAGGGAAACCCACTGAGGAACGCGCCCAGGAGCGCGATGGGTAATGTCAGGGGATCGCCATTGACGATGACAAGAAAAACGGAGACGACGAAGGTCATCGCCAGAGCGGCCAGAAGCACGGCAGCATTGTGCGCTGCCAGGATATAGGCGCGAGGGATGGGAGTGAGCAGCAGCGCGCCCAGTCCCTGGTGATCCAGGATCGCCAGTTGGTTGTGGCCGGGGTTCATCCCCAGAAGGTAACTCAGGAATACGCCCAGGCTGAGGGCGGGGATAAGGGTGGAGACCCCCTGGCGCTGCAAGAGAAATGTAAAGAGCCCAAAAATCAACGGCGCGATGAGCATCCGCCCGGTCATAGGATTGCGCTGCATATTGAGCAGATCAACGCGCACCAACGCCCAGAAGCGGGCCGCAACTGGCCGCGAGATGAATGGGAGGCGCGGAGCCTCCGGCAAACGGCGCAAACCGCTGCGGCGAGGCGCCGCGACCTGCCAACGCACCAGATCACCGAAAAAGAGTTGGCGCAACAGGAAGACGTGCAAGGCGACGGCAACGACGAGAAGAAGAGCCAGGAGGGCGGTATAGAAGAGAACAGATCCCCATTGGTGCTGCATCGCGCCGGCCATTGCCTCTGCAACCCAGCCGGAGGGGATAAAGCGAAGGAAGCGCGCGGGCTTCAGCGCGTCTATGATCTCCCAGGGAGACACCGCTCTGCCGGGATCCCCCTCTCTTATGGAGGCGAAAAAACGGCTCTGGTAATAGAATTGTCCGAAGGCGTAGGCGATAAAAGGGAGAGAACCGATGAAGACGGCGACGTTGCGCAGGCGGCGATCCTCGGCGATCAGATCTAGCACGTCGTTGACCAGTGCAGTGAGGACGACCAGGAGTGCAAAGAAGGTCAGCAACACCATTGCGTTAACCAGGAGCGAGAGGTTCAGGTGAGCAAAACCGACCCATGCGCCGGCCAGCAAGGGAGCCGTCAGGACAAAACCGATGGTGAAGACGTTCACGATCAGGCTGCCGACAGCCAAGGTATGCAGCCTGACGGGGAGGCCGAAGAGACGAGGCAGGTCAAAGGGTTCCGTCAAAGAGGCTTGGGCCAGCGGCGTTGTCAGCCAGAGGAGGAGAACGCCACTGAGGACCACCGACAGAAGTTGGTAGGCGGTGTTGGAAGGAAGTCGCCGGTATAGTAAGATGAGGCCCACAGCAAAGATGAGGAAGGCTGGAAGCATCAGTACCAGCGCGATGCCCAGACCGGCGAGTCGCCCCCAATCCTGGCGGCTGCCGCGGCGCACGGTGTTGCGGAGGAGCCGCCATTGTAGCCAGAGGATCGTGCGCATCTCTTTGGACACCGTTGCCTACCCCACCAACCAGGAAAGTTGCGTCTCGCCGACCTGCGCATCCACCAGTTGCAGGAAGACCTCTTCCAGAGACGCGTGGCCGTCCAGCCGTGCCCGCTCCCGCAACTCCTTCAGGTCGCCCGTCGCCACCAGTTTCCCCTTGTTGATGATCGCCACCTGGTCGGCGATCCGCTCTACCAGTTCCATGATGTGAGTGGAGAAGAAAACGGTCACGTTGCGCCGATCCACCATCTGGCGCAACATGTCCTTGATAGTGCGGGCCGACACGGCATCCACCCCCTCAAAAGGTTCGTCCAGGAAGATGACCGGCGGGCGGTGTATCAGGGCAGCGGCCAAGGCCAACTTCTTCTTCATGCCGTGAGAACAATCAACGACCAGGGTATCGGCCTTCTCAATCAGATCCAGGACAGAGAGGAGTTGCTCGCGGCGTTCCCCGATGTCATCGGCAGGAAGATCGTGGAGCCGCCCCACCAATTCCAGATACTCGTTCGCGGTGAGTCGCTCGTAGAGATTCAGCCCCTCCGGTACAACGCCGATGTTACGCTTCACGTCCAGGGTCGCGCGCTGGATGTCGTACCCGGCCACGGTGGCCGTGCCCTCTGTGGGACGCAGAAGGCCGGTGAGCATCTTGATCGTGGTGGACTTGCCTGCGCCGTTAGGCCCCAGGAAGCCGAAGATGCAGCCCGCCGGAATCTGCATAGTCAGGTGATCCACCGCCACAACCGCGCTCGCCCCTTTGCCGAAGCGTTTGGTAAGGTTATCGGTGCTAATGGCCCAGGAGTTGTTCATGTTCGCATTGTATCACAGGTGCATAAAAAGCAAGGCTGGCGTTATGCCAGCCCTTCGTTGGTTCTATACAGGACTCCTATTTTCAGCCTCCGGCGGAGCGCACCTCCGCCTTTGCCCCCGACTCAATGAAATGGACAATGGCCGAATGGTCCAACTCGCCTTCGCCCGCGACCATCAGCGCGTTGAGCATCTCGTGTACCTGCGCCGTCACAGGGAGGGGGACGCCGAATTCCTTGCCCGCGTTGAGGGCAATGGCGAGGTCTTTGCGGTGCAGGCGAACCTTGAACCCCGGCGCGAATTCCCGCTTGATCATGCGCTCGCCGTGCAATTCCAGGATGCGGCTCTGGCAGAAGCCGCCCAGGAGCACCTGGCGCACCTTTGCCGGATCCACGCCTGCCTTGCTCGCCAGCACCAATGCCTCGGAAATGGCTTCAATGGTGAGCGCGACGACGATCTGATTCGCCGCTTTCGTCACCTGTCCCGCGCCCGCTGCGCCCAAATACACGATGGTCTTACCCATGATCTGGAAGATGGGAAGCAGCGCATCAAAGGCATCATGAGGTCCGCCGACCATGATGCTAAGGGTCGCGCCGATGGCCCCCTTCTCGCCGCCGCTCACGGGCGCGTCCAGCATTTGCACGCTCTTCTTGGCGGCGTCGGCGGCGACCTTGCGCGAGGTCACCGGGGAAATGGTGGACATATCGGCCCAGATAGTGCCGGGCCTGAGACCTGCGAGCGCGCCGTCGGGGCCATAGGCCACGGCCTCCACGTCGGGGGAATCGGGGACCATCGTGATCAGGACGTCGCACTGGGCGGCGACTTCGCGCGCCGTCGGTGCGGAGCGCGCACCCGCCGCCACCACCTCATCCACCGCTGCCTGTACGACGTCGCGCACCACCAGCCGGTAACCCGCTTTCAACAGGTGCTTTGACATTGGCTTGCCCATGATGCCGAGACCGATGAAACCGATGACCTTGTCTGCCATGGTCTTCCTCTCCGCGATATAGGATTTGTAGAGACGACCTGCCGGGCCATCCCCACCTAGAACAGTCACAACCGCAAATCGGCGGCAGTGCAACCCGCCCGCTTATCGCGCGGGAGCCATACGAGGGATTCTTCCGACGTCCCTTTGGGGTTGTATTCCAGGCCGATGTAGCCCAGGTAGCCCATCTCTTCCAGAGCGCCTAAAATGAAACGGTAGTTCAACTCGCCCGTGCCGGGCTGGTTGCGCGCGGGCACGTCGGCGAGCTGGATGTGGCCGATGTCGGCAAGGTTCTGGCGCAGCGTGTGGACGATGTTCCCCTCCATGCGCTGCATGTGATAGACGTCGTACTGGAATTTGAGGTTCGGCGCGCCGACGGAGCGGACGAGTTCCAACCCTTGCGCGCTGTTGGTGATCAGGTAGCGGGGGCTCTCCAGGCTGTTAAGGGCCTCCACCGTCGTCATGATGCCCACCGCCCGGGCGCGGGCGGCCAGTTCCGTTTCCATCTCGCGCACGTGGGCCAGTTGCTTCTCGCGCGGCACGCCTGGGAGAGCGTTGCCCACCAGGGGATGGACAATGGGCGAACGCACCGCGCGCGCCAGATCCAACGCGATCTTGAAATTCTGGAAGACGTACTCGCTCTTGGCGGGGTCGCTCAGATAGCCGCGGTCTCCTGCGGGCACGTTGCCCGCGTCGGCGTTCATGAGGGCCACGGCTACCCCTGCACGCTCCCTCGCTTTGACCAGGGCGTCCAAGTCTATGCCGGAAGGCCAGAGATATTCCACCGCGGCGAAGCCCAGGTCTGCGGCTTTCTGGAAACGGTCAAGGAAGGGAACCTCTTTCAACAGCATGCTGATATTGAGGGAAAAACGAAGCATGGCGGCTCCTTAATGCTGGGTTGCACCTATTCTAGCACGGTTCGCGGGGAGAGACAAGGCACGCGGGGCCATCATTCCCCATCTTCAGGGCAGGCTTGCATAGGGATCAGGTACGGTAGCGGCCGTTGATGGTCACGTAGTCGTGGGTCAGGTCGCAGGTCCAAACCACCGCCGAGGCGGGGCCCAGGCCCAGATCCAGCGTGATGGCGACGTCGTGGCCGGACAGCACCTGCGCGGCGCGCGCTTCGTCCACGTCGTAGGGGCGTCCCTCGCGCACCAGGTGCACCTGCAACGGTTCCAGGCCGCGTGCATCGGTCTCTGGCACCACGTCTGCACCCGCTTTCTGTGGGACCCAGCCGGGCGCGTGCCGCCCGCGTCCCAGCCAGAGGCTGAGATGGTCAAGGTCTATCGCTACACCGCTATAGCCCGCAGCCGCCAGGATGCGGCCCCAGTTGGCATCTTGCCCATAGATCGCCGTCTTGACCAGAGGCGAATGGGCAATGGCCTTGGCGACCTGCCGGGCTGCGGCTTTGAATGGCGCGCCGCGCACCAGGATGCTGATCATCTTGCTCGCGCCCTCGCCGTCCTCGGTGATGGCGAGCGCGAGGGCCAGGCACGTCTGGCGCAGCGATTCTACCAGGGTCGCGTAAGGGACGCCCCCATATAAGATGCGAGGGCCTCTGCCGTTAGCCAGGACGAGGAGCGTGTCATTGGTGCTCGTGTCGCCATCCACCGTAATGGCGTTGAACGTATCTTGCACTGCCTCATGTAGCGCGCGCCGTAAGGTCGTAGGGGCAACGGCAGCATTGGTTACAATGAGGGAGAGCATCGTCGCCATGTTGGGGTGAATCATCCCCGCGCCTTTGGCGATGCCCAGGCAGCCCAGTGAGCGTTTGTCAACGATCGCCCACTGCACGTGCAATTTGCGCCGCGTATCGGTCGTCATGATGGCTTGGGCGGCAGCCTCCCAGCCGTCGGGCGCGAGGGCCGGGACCGCCAGCCTGATCCCATCCTCTATGCGATCCATCTTGAGCGGCTGGCCGATGACGCCAGTGGACATAACCAGGACCGCGTCGGACGGGCAGCCCAATGCCGCGGCCGCGAGGCGGGCGGTATGCCGCGCATCGGTGAGCCCCTGGGGGCCGGTGCAGGCGTTGGCCCCGCCAGAGTTGATGACCACCGCGCGGATACCTTTGACGTTGCCCCTGAGGATGTCCTGGTCGTAGAGGACGGGCGCGGCCTTCACCTGGTTGGTCGTGAAGACGCCCGCGGCTGTGCATGGCCCATCCGCAGCGATGAGCGCCAGATCCGGCGCGCCCGTCTTCTTGAGGCCGCAGGCCACGCCCGCCGCCCGGAAGCCGGGGATGATGGGGGGGGATTGGGATGATATGCTTTCCATCAGTCTCTCTTAAACTCGCTGTAATCCGGCTCCGGCAGGCCGGCGCGGCCCTTGCCTTCAATGTTCACCAGCGCGCGCACCTTCAGCGGCAGGCCGAACAACTTGATGAAGCCCTCCGCGTCCTGCTGGTTATAGACCTGGTCCTCACCGAAGGTGGCGTAGTCTTCGCGGTAGAGGCTGTAAGGCGACTTACGGCCCACCAAGATGACGTTCCCCTTGTAGAGTTTCAGCCGCACCGAGCCAGTGACCGTGCTCTGCGTCGCCCGCACGAAGGCGTCCAGCGCGTCGCGCAGCGGCGTGAACCACTGGCCGTTATAGACCAGTTCGGCGTATTTCAGGGCGACTGCTTGTTTGTAGTGCAACGTCTCTTTATCCAGGCAGAGTTGCTCCAACGCCTGGTGCGCCTCCACCAGGATCGTCCCGCCGGGCGTCTCATAGACACCGTGGGACTTCATGCCCACCAGGCGGTTCTCTACCAAATCCACGCGGCCAACGCCGTGCTTTCCGCCTAGCCGGTTGAGGTCCGTCAAGAGGCTGATGGGCCCCTTGGCGACGCCGTTGAGCCGCTTGGGGATGCCCGCCTGGAAATCTATCTCTATCGTCTCCGGCTCGTCGGGGGCCTTCTCCGGGCGGGTAGAGATTTGGTACATCGTCTCCTCCGGCTCTTGCCAGGGATCTTCCAGAACGCCGCCCTCGTGGGAGAGATGCCAGATGTTGCGGTCGCGGCTGTAGATGGATTTCGTCGTGGCCGACACGGGGACGTTGTGCTCCAGCGCGTAATCCAGCGCATCCTGGCGGCTGCGAATCATCCACTCGCGCCAGGGCGCGATGACCTTGAGCCGGGGATTGAGGGCCTGGTAAGTCAGTTCAAAGCGCACCTGGTCGTTGCCTTTGCCGGTGCAGCCGTGGGCCACGGCATCTGCGCCTTCCAGTTCGGCCACCTCTACCTGGTGCTTGGCGATGAGGGGGCGGGCGAAGGAGGTGCCCAGGAGATACTTGCGCTCATAGACGGCCCCGGCCTGCAAGGTGGGATAGATGTATTCGGTGATGAACTCTTCCCGCAGGTCTTCAATGTAGCATTTGCTGCCGCCGCTGGCGATGGCTTTCGCCTCCAGGCCGGTCAGTTCCTCCTCCTGACCGATGTTGGCGGTGAAGCAGATGACCTCGCAGCCGTAGTTCTCCCGCAGCCACGGCACGATGACCGAGGTGTCCAGCCCGCCGGAGTAGGCGAGGACAACTTTCTTGATTTTGTCTTTCATCAGAGCATGACCTCCACGTTAATACTAAACCACGGAGACACCGAGAACACGGAGATTATTTTTATCCTCTGTGCTCTCCGTGTCTCCGTGGTTCATCTTTTTTCCGTGTCTTTGTGTCTTCGTGGTTTATACCAGGTTTACCACGTCACGCAGCATCGCCGCCGCGGTCGGCACGGGGCCGCGCTCGTCCACCGCGGCGAACTGCACGCCCATGATGTCGGTGTGATAGACGATGCCCATTTGCCAGCCGCGCAGCGTCACCAACGGATGCCCGCGCGGGAGCGGCGTTGGCCGCACCGATAGGCGATAGCCCGCTTCCTCCTGCGCCGCCGTGCACAAGAGTTTGATGACCTTCCCCTCTGCCTGCGCGCGGGCGAAATCGTTCGGCGTCAGGCGGGTGATGCCCTCCACCGCCACGTCGGCGAGGGTCGCCGGGATGCCCAAAACGCTGTTCGCCAGGATGACCAGTTTGTTGGCCGCGTCCCACCCTTCCACATCCAGCGTTGGGTCGGCCTCGGCGACCCCTTCTTCCTGGGCTTCCCGCAGCGCGGTGGCATAGTCGCGCCCTTCGGCCATGCTGGTCAGGATGTAATGAGTCGTGCTGTTGAAGATGCCCTCAATCCGCGCAATGGCGCAGGCGACCAAATCTCTCCGTCCGATATTCACCGTGGGGAGCGCGCCGCAGACCGCCGCCGAGAAGCCCAGGCCGGCGCCCCGCTCCTGCGCCAACGCCACCAATTCCGGGTAGGCGTGGACGAGGGGGCCTTTGTTGGCCGTGACCGCGTGCAGCCCACGGGTTAACGCGGTGCGGATGCAACTGAGCCCCGGCTCGCCGTCTTTGAGATTCGTCAGCGACGCTTCCAGGAGCACGTCGGCGTGGGCCCGGCGCACCGTGTCCAGCGCGCTCAGCCCCGGACGCCCGGCAACGGGATAGGTGGCCGCGCCCTGGCCGGCGCGCTTGCGCACCAGGAGGAGCGCGGCATCCAACCCGCGCGCGTCCAGCGCCGCGCCCGACGTATCCGCGGCGGCGGTGACGACCAGTTCCAGGCCGTAGCGCGTGCGCAGCGTTTCTTGTTTCGTGGTCAGGAGTTCCAGGAAGCCGCGGCCCACGTTGCCGAGGCCGATGAGCGCAAGGCGGATGCGCTTGGGCATCTAATCACCTGTAAAGAGGATAGGGGTACTTACGCATCTGGCTTTTAGCGGCGATCGCCCCTCATCCCGCATGGTGAATACACCCGCGGGACTTCCCTACCCTTGTACTTCACCCAGTCTATGACTGGTCATTGCGGTCTTCCCACCGCCCCCCGACGGGGAGAGGGCTTTGCGCCCCGCGCGCGGCCGCGTAATGCTCCTGCAAACTGCGCACCCGCAGTTCGCGCTCGCGCAGGGCGTGGATGCCGTTCACCGCGGCGGCTGCTGCCGACATGGTGGTCAGCAAGGGAACGCGGTGCTGCACCGCCGCCCGCCGAATCTCCACGCCGTCGCTGTGGGCGCGCGGGCCCAGCGGCGTGTTGATGACCATTTGTATCTGTCTCTCGTGAATGAGGTCGGCAATGTGGGGTGAACCCTCGCTCACTTTGTTCACAGGCTCCACCGGCAGCCCCACGCGCGCCAATACCGCCGCGGTGCCGCGCGTCGCCAGGAGCCGGAAACCGAGGCGGTGGAGGTCGCGCCCGATTTTCAGAATCGTCCCTTTGTCAAAATCGTTGACGCTGAGGAGCGCGGCACCGGCCAGGGGGAGCGGGTCGCCCGCGGCCATCTCGGCCTTGGCGAAGGCGTGGCCGAAGCGGGAGGCGTGGCCCATCACCTCGCCCGTGCTCAACATCTCCGGCCCCAGGAGCGCGTCGGAGCCGGGCAACTTGCGGAAAGGGAGTACCGCTTCTTTGACGAAGAAGCCATCCACCCGCGGCTCCTCCACCAGGCCCAACTCGGCCAGCGTGCGCCCCACCATCACCTGCGCGGCAATCTTAACCAATGGCACGCCCGTTGCCTTGCTGACGAAGGGCACTGTGCGCGAGGCGCGCGGGTTCACCTCCAGAACGTACACCACGTCGTCCTTCAGCGCAAATTGCACATTCATCAGCCCGCGCACGCCCAGCGCCAGGCCCATCTTGTGGGTGTACTCCCGCATGATGCTGAGGTGGTAGTAACTGACCTTGTAGGGCGGCATGACCATCGCCGAATCGCCAGAGTGGACACCTGCCTCTTCAATGTGCTGCATGATACCGCCGATGACCACCCGCTCGCCGTCGGCCACCGCGTCCACGTCCACCTCAAAGGCGTCTTCCACGTACTGGTCAATCAGCACGGGGTAGCCGGGGCTGGCGGCGAGGGCCTTCTCCACGAACTCCGCCAGGGCCGATTCGCCATAGACGACGGCCATCGCCCGCCCACCGAGGACATAGGAAGGCCGCACCAGGACGGGGTAGCCGATGCGGCGGGCGACGGCGCGCGCCTCCAACACGGTGTTGGCCGTGCCGTGCTCAGGCTGCGGGATTTCCAGCCGGTCCAGGAGGTCGCCGAAGCGGCCCCGATCTTCGGCCAGGTCTATGGCCTCGTGCGACGTGCCGAGGATGGGGACGCCCGCGGCGTGGAGCGCGGCGCTCAGGTTCAGCGGCGTCTGCCCGCCCAGTTGCACGATGACGCCGGAGCCGGGGCCGGCCGTCGCCAACTCGCGGTCGCAGATGTTCAGCACGTTCTCCAACGCCAGCGGCTCAAAATAGAGGCGGTCGCTGGTGTCGTAGTCGGTGCTGACCGTCTCCGGGTTGCAGTTGACCATCACCGTCTCGTAGCCGAGGTCGTGGAGCGCAAAGGACGCGTGGCAGCAGCAATAATCAAACTCAATCCCTTGGCCGATGCGGTTCGGCCCGCCGCCCAGGATGATGGCCTTCGGCTTGTGGCTGGGTTGCGCTTCGTCCAACGTCTCATAGGCCGAATAGAGGTAAGGTGTGTAGGCTTCAAATTCGGCGGCGCAGGTGTCCACCTGGTGGAACGTCGGCTTGATGCCCAGGGCCAGGCGGCGGGCGCGCACCTCCTGCTCTGACGCGCCCCTCATCTCACCCAGGGTCTTATCGGCGAAACCATTCTGTTTGGCTTGCCGCAGGAGTGCGGCGGGGATCGTCGCCAGGGTATAGGAGCGCAGTTCCTTCTCCATCGCGGCGATGCACGCCATCTGCGTCACGAACCAGACGTCGTAGCCGCTGCGCCGCGCCACTTCCTCCACGGTTGTGCCGTTGAGCAGCGCAGCATAGGCTGCGAACAGGCGGTCGGGGTTGGGCCAGGCCAGGAGGTCCGCCCCTGCTTCGTCTTTGCGGTCTGCCGTCTGCGGTCGGCGGTCGGGCGAAGCCGAAAGCGCGGTGCGGCGAATCTCCAACGAGCGGATGCCTTTTTGCAGCGCATGGGGGAAGGTGCGCCCAATGGACATGATCTCGCCCACCGACTTCATCTGTGGGCCGAGGGTGCGGTCCACGCCGGGGAATTTCTCAAAGGCCCAGCGCGGTATCTTAACCACCACGTAATCCAGCGCCGGCTCAAAGGCAGCAACAGTCTTGCGGGTGATGTCGTTGGGGAGTTCGTCCAGGGTGTAGCCGGCGGCCAGGAGCGCGGCGATCTTGGCTATGGGGAAGCCGGTTGCTTTAGAGGCCAGGGCCGAGGAACGGGAGACACGCGGGTTCATCTCAATGACGACGGTGCGCCCGGTATCGGGATGGACGGCGAACTGCACGTTGGAGCCGCCTGTCTCCACGCCGACCGCGGTCATGATCCGGCGCGCCATGTCGCGTAGCCGCTGGTACTCCTTATCGGTGAGGGTCTGCGCGGGAGCCACGGTGATGCTGTCGCCGGTGTGGACGCCCATGGGGTCCAGGTTCTCTATGGTGCAGATGACGACGAAGTTGTCGGCCCTGTCCCGCATCACCTCCAACTCAAATTCTTTCCAGCCCAGCACCGATTCTTCCACCAGGACGCTGCCGACGGGGCTCTCCCGCAGGCCGTGGGCTGCCGCCTCCTCCAACTCTACCTGCGAGCGGGCGATGCCGCCGCCTGAGCCGCCCAACGTGAAGGAGGGCCGGATCAGCACGGGGTAGCCCAAATCTGCCGCCAAGGCCAGGGCTTCCTCTACCGAGTGAGCCAGCCCGCTGCGCGGCACTTCCAGCCCTGCCGCCTCTATGGTGGACTTGAAGAGGAGCCGGTCCTCGGCGATGCGGATGGCCTGGGGCGACGCGCCGATGAGCCGCACGCCGTAGCGCTCCAGGATGCCCGCGTCCGCCAGTTCCACCGCCAGATTGAGCCCGGTCTGCCCGCCGACGGTGGGCAACAGCGCGTCGGGCCGCTCTTTCTCAATGATCTTCTCGGCCAATTCCAACGTCAGCGGCTCCACGTAGGTGGCGTCGGCCAGTTCCGGGTCGGTCATGATGGTGGCGGGGTTAGAGTTGATGAGGACGACGCGATAGCCTTCGCGCCGCAGCGCCTTCACCGCCTGCGTCCCCGAATAGTCAAACTCGCACGCCTGGCCGATGACAATGGGGCCGGAGCCGATAATCAGGATGGTATGGATGTCGGTGCGTTTGGGCATATCAACGTTTTTCTTGCATCAGCCGCACAAAGTCGGCGAAGAGTTTATCGGCATCGTGGGGGCCGGGCGACGCCTCCGGGTGGTATTGCACCGAGAAGACGGGCCGGTCGCACAGGCGCATCCCCTCCACCGTGTTGTCGTTCAGGTTCCAATGGGTGATCTCTACCTGGTTAGGATCAAGAGTCTCCGCATCCACCGCGTAGTTGTGGTTCTGCGCGGTGATCTGCACCTGGCCGGTCGCGACCTCTCGCACCGGATGGTTGCTCCCGTGATGGCCGAACTTCAGTTTGTAGGTGCGCCCGCCCAGCGCCAACCCCAGGATCTGGTGCCCCAGGCAGATGCCAAAGAGCGGTAGTCCCGTATCCAGGAAGGCGCGCGTTGCCTCTGCCGCATAAGGAAGCCCGGCAGGATCGCCGGGCCCATTGGAGAGGAAAATGCCGTCGGGCGCCAAAGCCAGCGCCTCGGCGGCAGGGGTGTATGCAGGGACGATGGTGACGCGGCAGCCATGGTCGGCCAGACGGCGCAGGATGCCGCGCTTGAGGCCGAAGTCGTAGGCGAGAACGTGGAAAGGCGACGCGGGCCGCTCCGTCGGGAAGCGCCAGCCCGTGGCAACGCCATCGGCCCATTGGTAGGGCTCGCGGCAACTGGCATCCCACACCAGGTCGCGCCCCTCCAGCCCCTCCCAGGCGCGGGCCTTTTCAATCAGGTTTTCCGGGTCGGCGTCGGGGAGGGTAGAGAGCGCGCCCTTGAGGACGCCCACCGTACGCAGCCGCAGCGTCAGCGCGCGCGTGTCCACGCCGCTGATGCCGGGGATGCCATAGGCAGCCAGGTAATCGTGGAGGGTGCGGCGGCTGCGCCAGTTGCTGGCGACGGGGCTCAGTTCCCGCACGATGAAGCCTTCCACCTGGGGCCTGTCCGATTCTACATCTTCCTCGTTGATGCCCGTGTTGCCGATGTGGGGATAGGTCATCGTCACCATCTGACCGCGATACGAGGGGTCGGTCAGGACCTCCTGGTAGCCGGTCATGCTGGTGTTGAAGACCACCTCGCCAACCTGCTCGGCCTCCGCGCCGAAACTCTCACCCGCAAACCACGTCCCGTCTTCCAGAGCAAGAAGTGCCCGCATATCTCTCCCCATAAGGCCATCCACGAATGGGACGCGTGCCGATTCGTGTGTATTCATTCGTGGACGGCTGCTTGCCTACCCCGGCACCTGCTTCTTAAACGCTGCGGCAGCCGCCGTCACGCTGGTCTGGATGTAATACAAGAAGTTACCAACCGAGAAAAGGCGCACACCCATGTCATAATAGGTCTTGACCCGGTCGGGCAAGGAGACGATGCCAACGGCCAGCCCCTGCTCGCGCGCCACGTGGCACACCTTGCGAAAAGCCTGGTGGCTTTCCTCGCTGGCGACGTCGCCGGGCCTGCCCAGTGAGATAGACATATCTAGCGGGCCGATGAACAGGGCGTCCACTCCCGGTACCGAGGCGATGGCCTCCACGTTATCCACAGCCTTCTTCGTCTCTATCTGCACCAGAACCATCGTCTCGCGGTTGGAGGTCTCCAGCCCCTCTGCGGGAGAGACGGGGGCATAACTGAGAAACGACGGGCTTCCCATCCCTCGCACGCCCACAGGCGGGAACTTGGCCCACTGCACGGCCAATTCTGCCTGTTCTCTGGTCTCCACGCGCGGAACCATGACGCCGAGCGCGCCAGTGTCCAGGGAGCGCGCCACCCAATGATACTGGAGGTCGGGGATGCGCAGGACGCTGACCATACCCAGCAAATCAGCGACCTGCACGGCATTCAGCAGGTCGCTGATGTCGGTGGAGCCGTGCTCCATGTCCAAGAAGAGCCACTCCACGCCGCAGTTCGCCAGGGTGCGCAACACGGGCATCTCAATCGGCCCCGTGAGGCCGGTGCCGAACACGGCCTTGTCGTTCTTCAGTGCCTGCTTGACTTTGTTGTGTAGCATAGTGTCGTTGCCTCGGTGTGTGATATAGCCCGCAGAATTTACCGCGGAGAGCGCGGAGGTCGCAGAGGCATTCCTTTTTTACTCAGTGTTCTCCGCGCCCTCTGCGGTGAGTATTTCTACTCCGGCCGCTGCGCGCCGCGCAACGCTTCGCGGCGGGCAAAGGCGGCGACCAGCCCTTCCCACGCCGCCGACGGCATGGACAAATCCACAGGTTGTTCTGTTAGATTATACACCACAGCGACCTCGTCGCAATGGTGAAACTTCGGGCAGAAGACGCACTCCTGCCATATCTTGGGCGAGATGGCCCAGCGATCTACCGCCTGGAAGCCTAACCCCGCGAAGAAGTCGGGCACCAGCGTCAGGGCGCAGACCTGAGGGTAGCCCCGCGCCCGCGCGCGCTCCATCAGGTGAAGGACGATGCGACGGCCCAACCCTTTGCCTTTGTAGTCGGGCGAGACGGCCAGCGAACGCACCTCGGCCAACTCCGGCGAAAGACGCGCCAGCGCGCCGCAGCCGATGACCCGGCCATCCCACTCCGCAGCCACGAAGTCATCCAGGACGCGCAGGATGACCGCCTCCGAGCGGGGCAGCATCAGGTTCTGCGCCGCATAATGGTTGATGATGGCGGCCATCGCCGGCACATCGGCCGCGCGGGCTGCGCGTATCGTTACCTCTTCGTCCATGTTCGCTCCCTGGCCCTCACCCTTCCCCTTAGCCCCGTACGGCAAGTACGCCCACGGGGCTTCCCCTTCCCTCTCCCATATTTGGGAGAGGGAAGGGGTTGGGGGATGGGTGAGGGCTATATTCTACAACTCCGCCAGAATAGCCGTTAGCCGCTCTACCGTTATGTCAATCTCCTGGCGCGAGATGATGAGGGGCGGCACCATGCGCAGCACCTTGTCGCCCGCATTGACCAGGATGAGCCCTTTGCCGTATCCTGCCTGCACGATTTTGTTGGCCTCCATGTCCAGTTCCAGGCCGACCATCAGCCCGCGGCCGCGAATTTCCAGGACGTGGGGCGAATTCATCTCGTGCAGCCGTTCCATAAGGTAGGCCCCCTTCTCGCTCACGGCCGTCAGGAACTCCGGCTCGCTGATGCGATCCAGGACCGCCTGGGCCACGGCGCAGATGAGCGCGTTGCCGCCGAAGGTGGTGCCGTGGTCGCCGGGGTGGATGGCATCGGCCACGCTCTGAGTGACCAGCACCGCGCCGATGGGGAGCCCGCCGCCCAACGGTTTCGCCAGCGTCATCATATCCGGTATCACGCCGCAGTGTTGGTGAGCCCAAAGGGCTCCCGTGCGCCCCAGCCCGCATTGCACCTCGTCAAATATCAGGAGCGCGCCCCGCCGGTCGCATAGGCGTCGCAGGCCCGCCAGGAATTCATCGCTGGCGACGTGGATGCCGCCTTCACCCTGCACAGGCTCTACGATGACGGCACAGGTCTTGTCGCCGATGGCTTGCTCGGCGGAATCCAGGTCGTTAAATTTAGCGAAGCGGACGCCGGGCAGGAGGGGCCGGAAGGGAGCCTGGTACTTCTCCCGGTCGGTGGCGGCGAGGGCCGCGAAGGTGCGCCCATGGAAGGCGTTGGTGAAGGCGACGATCTCCACGCGATCGGGCTCGCCCTTTGCTTTCGCCCAGGCGCGGGCGAACTTGAACGCGCCCTCCGTTGCCTCTGCGCCCGAATTGCAGAAATAGGCCTTGTCCGCGAAGGAGAGTTGGCAGAGGCGCCCGGCCAGGCGCGCCTGCGGCTCCGAGTGGTAGAGGTTGCTGACGTGGATCAGTTTGCTTGCCTGGGACATGATGGCCCCCAGGACGCCGCGGTCGCCGTGGCCCAGCGCGTTGACCGCGATGCCCGCGACCAGGTCAATGTAGGCGTGGCCGTCGCTGTCGTAGAGGGTGCAGCCGTCGCCCCGCTCAATGACAAAGGGCGGGCGTTTGTAGGTCTGCACCACGTATTTCTGTTCCAGAGCGATGATTTCTTGGGTGTCCACGTTTGTCTCCGGTTGCAAGGTACTTTCCTTAATAGGGAGCCGGTCTCAAGCACTGGATCTCCCCTCACCCCAGCCCTCTCCCCAGTGGGGAGAGGGAGAGAGCGCTTTCTAACCCTCTCCCCGGAGGGGAGAGGGCTGGGAAGTCCCGTGGGTGTACTCGCCGTACGGGATGAGGGCGATCTTACTCCTCCCTAAACCACCGCCGTACCGCTGTTCTCCCGCAAACCCGCCAAATTGGTGATGACCGCGCGGCGCACGCCCGCGCCTACCGCCGACAGCGCGGCTCGCACCTTCGGGATCATCCCGCCGCTGATGGTGCCATCCGCAATCCAGCCCTCGGCCTGGGCCACGGTGAGCGATTCTACCACCTGCCCATTTGCCTTCACGCCAGGGACGTTGCTGACGAAGACGAGAGCGCTCGCGCCCAGCGCGACGGCGACAGCCTGCGCTGCCTGGTCGGCGTTGACATTGTAGGAGCGGCCATCTCGCCCCAACGAGATGGGCGAGACCACAGGCACGAAGCCTCCGGCCAGGAGCGCACGGAGAATCAGCGGGTCGCTCCCCACGATACGCCCCACCCGGCCCAGGTCGCCCGCCGGGTGCGTCATCTTCTCTACGATCAGGAGGCCGCCGTCCACGCCGCTGATGCCCGCGGCCAGGATGCCCGCGCGCAGGAGCCGCGCCACCAGCATCTTATTGGTGCGGGCGGAGAGCACCATCTCGGCCACGGCCATAGACTGGTCGTCTGTGACCCGCAGGCCCTCAATGAAGCGAGGCGTCAGGCCCAGTTTCTCCTGCCAGGCCGCGATCTCCTTGCCGCCGCCGTGCACCAGGACGACGCGATGGTCGGCCCCCAGCCAACCGATAGCCCCGGCCAGGCCATCCAGGAAGGCCGGATCGTCCAGTTCGTTGCCGCCTACCTTCAGGACAAGGGTATCCATCGTGCCTTACCAGAATTGTTTTACCGCAGAGGCCGCAGAGACATTTGTTCGTTTTTCTCTGCGTTCTCCGCGCTCTCTGGGGTGAACTACATCAACCCCATCTTCTCATCCAAACCGAACATCAGGTTCATGTTCTGCACCGCCTGGCCCGACGCGCCTTTGATCAGATTATCCAGCGACGAGGTGACGATGAGGGTGTCTGACCCATCCACTGGCGTCAACGCGATGGCGACGCGGTTGGTATTCACCGTATGGCGCAGCGTTGCCACCTGGCCCGCGCGCAAGAGATGAATGAATGGCTCGTCGCTATACGCTTCCTCGTAGAGCCCGCGCACCTGCTCTATGGTCCAACCGGGAGCCAGGCGCGGGTACATCGTGGAGACGATACCGCGGTTGACCGGCAGGAGATGGGGCGAGAAGATGACGTAGAGCCCGCTCCCATTGCCTCTCGCCAGGCTGAGTTCCTGCTCCATCTCCGCGATGTGGCGGTGGGTGTGGCCGATGTTGTAGGGCGAGAAGTTGTCGTGGGCTTCCACGAAATGGGTCGTCAGTGACGGCTTGCGCCCTGCGCCCGACACGCCCGACTTGCTATCGGCGATGACCTGGTGGTCGGCCAGCGCGCCCGCGCGCACCAGAGGATATAACCCCAGGATAATACTGGTGGGATAGCAGCCGGGGTTCGCCACCAGCCCCGCGTCCCGGATCGCGCCCCGGTGCAATTCGGGCAGGCCATAGACCGCCTCGTTCAGCAACTCCGGCGCGGTATGCTCGTGGCCGTACCAGCGGCGATAAGCCGCGGCGTCGCTCAGGCGGAAATCCGCGGAGAGGTCAATGGCGCGTATGCCCGCGCTCCGCACTTGGCGCACCGCATCCATAGAGGCCCCGTGCGGCAGGCAAAGGAAGACGACGTCCACCTGATCCAGCGGCGCGTCGGCCAGGCCGATGAGGGGGAAATCCCACGGGCAGGGGAAGATGTCGGACAGTTTGCCGCCCGCGCTGCTCTCGGAGGTGGTGAAGACGATCTCTGCCTGCGGGTGGCGCAGGAGGATATTCACCAATTCGTAGCCGGTGTAGCCGGTCGCACCGAAGATGCCTACACGTACCATACGAATACTCCTTGAAACAAAACCGGCCCTCCCATGTCGGGAGGGCCGGTTGGCTATTCATCCTTGAAGTGAGCCCAGGCACAACTACCCAGACAGGGAAGGGTCCGGTTTGCGGCGCGGGCTCCTAGGGCGCAGGGAGGTCACAACCTCAAGAGCGGCAGACATCTACCGCATCGTCTCCTGAAGTGATTTCAGACAATATACCATAAGTCTCGCACCTTGTCAAACCTGGTAGCACCCGTAACTGTTCAGAGTTCTCCTAGAAATGTGGTATGAGTAGGAGCATGTGCAGAGAGCGGGGGCCGACGTATTGCCAACTCCGGGCAAACCTGCTATAATGTCGCCGCGAAGCCCATCATCGCGGAGGGCCGGGTACAGACGCCCTGATACCCGGCCCATCTCTTTATTCTGGCATGGCGCACCGAGCCCTGAACAGCGATGGTCACTACGGTTACCCTGGCCGACGTCTTGGGCCTGGCACTGCCGCCGGGAACCCAGGTGCTGGCCGGGGCCGAACGCTTGCTGGTTCCTATCTCTTGGGTCTGCGTCATGCGGCCCAGCCCGCCCGCCTTCCCCCACCTGGAGGGAGGCGAATTGGCTTTGGTCGCGATGAGCGACCTTCTTTTGCTGGACGGGAGATGGACCTTGACGCGCCTGGTGCGCGATCTGGCGGGCGCGGGCGTTGCGGCGGTGGCCGTGAGCGGAGAAGCCCCGCCCGATGCCGTGGCCGAGGCACAGGCCGCCGGCATCCCTCTCCTCCTCCTCCCGCGTGAGGTCAGACTGCCGCTCTTGGAACGGGCCGTCATCCGGCTCATCGTGGACCGCCAGGCCCAGGTAGAGCATTTCGGCGGCGAGGTGGCTCGCCAGCTGACGCAGGCTTCCATTGAAAATCGCGGTTGGGCGGGGCTCGCCCAGATCATAGCGAGGGTGAGCGGCAAGGGCGTCGTGGTGCAAGATGCCGGCTTCGCGATATTGGCGCAAGAGATGCCTTCTGGCCTTTCTTTTCTGCCCAAGCCTCTGGCGCCCGATGACCCCGAACTCCGGGTCTGGTTATCGCGCTTAGCCCTGCGCGATACGATCCCTCCGACCCACGAATGGCCGGTAGAAAACGGCACGGCTCGCCTGGTTGGGGTTATCGTGACGGAGGGCCAGCCCGGCGGCTACATCTCGCTGCTGGGGCCTGCCGATTCCTTTGCCAGCGACGACCACGTGATCACCGAACGGGGAGCCGTGGCCGGCGCGCTGGAATTGGCGAAGGAACGAGCCATCAGCGGCGCAGAAACGCAGCGGCGTGGGGCCTTGTGGGCTGACCTGTTGGCTGGTGTGGGTGCAGCCGATGGCTCCCTGGCCCGGCGGGCACGGGAGTGGCACCTTGATTTGGATGTGGCCTTCCACGTCTTAATGCTAGGCTCTGACCCGCCGCTGAACGGCTTGCAACGAGATCGCCTGGCGCAACGCCTGGAAGCGGAGCTACTCAATCGCCGTCTGCATGGCCTCGTCGTCGGGCAAGGAGAGCGAGCCATCGCGCTCCTCCCTGCCCTCGCCGAGGGGAGGGGACGGACACTGGCGTTGGGCCTTCTGGCTGCCCTGGAAGGCAACTTCCCCGGCCTGCGGTTGACTGCGGGCATCAGCCGTCCGGCCACGGGGCTCGGAGCGCTGCGCCGCGCGGCAGAGGAAACGGGTACAGCCCTGGCTCTGGCGCTTCTTCCCCAGGGAACTACCCGCGCGGTAGAAGGAGGAGAATTAGGTCTTTACCGGCTCCTGCTCCCTCTGCGGGGCACAGAAGCCCTCGCAGCCTTTCACGAGGAGACTTTGGGCCCGCTCGCCGAATACGATCGGGCCAACGGCACAGACCTTCTGCACACATTGGAGACTTACTTTGCCCAAGGATGCAACCTCAGCCGTACCGCTGAGGCCCTGTTCATCCATCGCAACTCGCTCCTGTATCGCATGGAGCGCATTGCCGCCATCACCGGCCTGGACCTGGAAGACCCGGAGGCCCGGTTGCGGTTACAGGTTGCGCTGAAAGCGCGGCACATACGGTAAGGCATCTCAATTCTATTCTATCATCATACATAGGAGAGGGTAACATCATGGCGCAGCACAGCCCGGCAGACATTGAGCGCGTCCGCAAGATCATTGCCGACCGCAAAGTGGAGTTCATCAACCTGCAGTTTAGCGACATCGTCGGCATCGTCAAGACGGTGACGATCCCGGCCCACGAGTGGGACGTGGCGGAGGAGCACGGCATCTGGTTTGACGGCTCTTCCATTGAAGGCTTTGCCCGCATCGCCGAAAGCGACATGTACCTGGTGCCCGATCTCAGCACCTTCGCCGTAATCCCCTGGGAGGCCGATGACCTGGTCACTGCTCGCTGCATCTGCGACGTCTATACTCCCAAATGGGAACCTTTCGCAGGCGACCCCCGGCAGGTTTTGCAGCGACTAGTGGCCGAGGCCGACCGGATGGGTTACACCTACATGACCGGCCCAGAATTGGAGTTCTTCCTGTTCAAGCCCGATGCCGACGGCAACCCGCAGCCGGTTCCCAACGACAGCGCGGGCTATTTTGACGTCTCCACCGACCTGGCCCACAACGTCCGGCGACAAATGGTGCGCGCGCTGGAAGATTTCGGCATCTCGGTGGAAGCAGGCCATCACGAGGTCGCCATCGGCCAGCGCGAGATTGACTTCCGCTATGGGCCCGCGGTGCGCACCGCCGATAGCGCCATCACCTTCCGCACGACTCTCAAGGCTATCGCGCAACGCAACGGCCTCTATGCCACCTTCATGCCCAAGCCTATCGCGGGCATCAACGGCTCCGGCATGCACACGCACCAAAGCCTGACCGACAAGCGCACGGGCAAGAATGCCTTCGTAGATACGAAGGACGAATATGGTCTCTCCC
>JADYZS010000484.1 GCA_020853075.1 Anaerolineae bacterium
GCCTGGATGCCCACGACCCGATAGATGCGGTCATCGGCGATTTGCAGGAGGCGATCACCCGCAAGCCCGATATGTACCAGGCTCGCTGGGGCCTTGCCATCGCTTATACCGGGTATTGCACGCCGACCCTGGCTTTGGATGCAGCCCTGGCCGAAGCCCAGGAGGTAGTACGCCTGCGCCCCGGCGATAGCAAACCCCTCTGGCTCCTGGGGCAAATCTACGCGGACCGGAAGGAGTGGGACAAATCTGCCGACGCGCACCGCGGGGCGTTGCGCCTAGACCCCGAAAACGCCGATGCCCACGTGGGTTTAGGGAAGGCATTGGAGAAGCTGGGACGCGAGAACGAGGCGAAGGCCGCGTTTGCCCGCGCGGTGGAGGTGCGCCAGAAGGTGGCTGCGGGCAAGCCCAAGGACCCCGCATTGGTACAGGATGAACTGGGCACCGCCTACTTCTTTGTGGCCCAGTACGACCAGGCTATCGCCGCCTACAAGGAAGCATTGCGCCTATCACCCAACAACCCCGAATATCACCGCCATCTGGCGGGCGCGTACTACTGGCAGGGGAAGCCTGCGGACGGCGGCCCTTCCACCAAGGCGGCTGAGGCCATCGCTGAATATGAAACGGCTATCAGGCTGAATCCCTATGATTCCCTCGCGCGCAGCATCCTGGCCGGTGTCTATCGCGAGATAGGACGCGATGATGACGCCCTGAGGGAGTATCAGGAGGCACTTCGCCTCTTCCCCTGCGATGCCGACGGCATCTTCCTCCTGGCAAGCCAGTATGACAAGATGGGATTGCAGAAGGAAGCAGAGGAGACCTTCCGCCGCCTGACCCCACGGGCTCCGGCGATGGCCTTCCCCTGGCAATACCGGGCGAGCATGGCCTACTCGCGGGAGGAGTACGCCGAGGCGGTGGAGAATTACCGTACGGGCCTCCGTGCCGATCCCGAAGACCCTAATCTCCATTACGGTCTTGGCAACAGCCTCTACGCGTTGGGCCGGTACGAGGAGGCCGAAGCGGAATACCGCCTCACCATTGAACTCTTGCCCGAAGATGCTCCCTCGTATGCTGCCTGGGGGGATGCCCTCGCCAAACTAGAGCGCAGGGCCGAGGCCATCGCAGCCTATCAGAAATCGCTGCAACTTGACTCCACGGCCTACCTCACCTGGTTGTCGCTGGGGCTCCAGTATGAACTGGCGCAAAATTGGCAGGAAGCAGAGAAAGCGTACGCGGAGGCGGTTAAACTGCAGCCGGATGACGCGCTATCTCGCAGCGCGCGGGGGCAGATGCTGCAACGGCTCAACCGTCTGGATGAGGCCGTCCGGGAGTACGAAGCCGCGGTAACTCTGGATCCCGGCCAGTGGATTTATCGTGAATCATTGGCGCTCCTCTACGCAGCCCTCAACCGGCCTGACGACGCCGTGGCTGCAGCCGAGGCTACCATCAAACTGAAGCCCGATAGCGCGCTCGCGCACCTGATCATCGCGGGGGTGAGCGAGGATAAGGGGAACAAGGAACGGGCGCGGGCGGAATACGAACTGGCTCTCCGGTATGTTGGCGAGAACGCGGGACTAAAGAAGTTGGCCGAGGATGGGCTGAAGCGGGTGGGGCAATGACACGATGCCAGGGCTAGAAGAACGTATCGGCAAACTGGATAAGCGGCAGGTCCTGATCTGGCGTGCCATGACACCTGCCCAGCGTTTGGAGATAGCCTTTCAAGCGTACCAATTTGCGCTTGAGATCGTGCGTGTGGCGGAGCGGCGGCGACACCCCGACCTATCCCCGGAAGGACTGGCCTGGCAGGTGACGCGACGGATACAGAGCGACCCAAACCTGGGGAGGTAAGGCACGGACCAAGTAAGAGATTATGAACTGAAAGCTTTCTCTACCTAATTTTCTTGTATCTCCTTGTGGAGCCTGCTAGATGACACTGAAACCGCTGTCCACCTCTGCTCTAGAGATGCCGCGCTCCGGCATCCGGGCAGTTCTTGACCTGGCCGTTAGGTATCCTGATGCTATCCATCTGGAAATCGGCCAACCCAACTTCTCAACGCCGGAGCACATCATCGCCTCCGCGCTCCTGGCGGCCCAACAGGGCTTCACCAAATACACGCCCAATGCTGGCCTCCTCTCTCTGCGTGAGGCAATTGCCGCGAAAGTCCGTCGCGAGAACGGTTTCCCGGCTGCCACAGAGAACATCATTGTCACTACTGGCGGCATGGGCGGGCTCTATTCGGCCTTTACGGCGGTGCTGAACCCTGGCGACGAACTCCTCGTTCCCGACCCCGGATACCCCAACTATGCGATGGTCGCCGGTCTCTGCCGGGCGCAGGTAGTGCGCTATCCGTTGGATGCAGAGACGGGCTTTCAGCCTGACCTGGAATCTCTACCCCGCCTCGTCACGCCTCGCACGAAAGCAATCGTCGTGAACAGCCCCTCCAATCCGACGGGGAGTATCATACCGGCTGAAGGTATGGCCGCGCTGGTCGCCTTTGCCCGCGCTCACGATCTGTACCTTATATCTGATGAGTGCTACGAGAAGATCATCTTTGACGCACAGCACGTAAGCCCTGCCTCGTATGATGAAGATGGGCGAGTTCTGAGCATCTTCTCCTTCTCCAAGACCTATGCCATGACCGGCTGGCGTGTCGGCTATGCCGTTGTCACGCCGGAGGTGGCAGCCATCTTTGTCAAGTTGCAGGAGGCGACGGTAGCCTGTGCCTCATCCGTCTCTCAGAAAGCGGCAGAAGCCGCCTTGAGCGGCCCGCAGGATTGCATAGAGACCATGACGCATGCCTATCGCCGACGTCGGGATCGGGCCCTTGCCATCTTGCAGCGGCATGGCTCCCCGACTTACACGCCCCAGGGCGCGTTCTATTTGCTGGTGGACATCAGCGGTTGCGGACAGAATTCCGACCAATTTGCCCGCGACTTTCTGGCCCAGGAGAAGGTAGCCGTCGCTCCTGGCCGCACCTTCGGCCCACGCGGAGACCGCTACGTTCGCATTTCCCTGGCGGCGAGTGAGGAGGAAATAGAAGTAGGGTTGGAGAGACTGTGCAGCTACATTAGCCAGAGAAGGTCACAATAGCCAGCGTTAAGGATGTTGTTTATACTTTCAGTTCTGGTGTAAGGTCAAAGGTGAACGCTGCCTCTGCAATCGGTTTTAACTCATAGCGTGTGTTGCGGGCCTCACCTTGAGACACCAGGACACCATCGGCAACAAGCCGCTTTACGTGCCTGTGGGCTGCCTGTCGCGAAATGCCGAACACCTCCGCCACACGGCTTGTGATGTCCGCCGGATGGGTGGAGACGTTCTCAATGATAAACTCCCGTATCTGGGCGGAACGATTTCTGGACCCTCTGGTAGCCAACCTTTATCGCCTGATTGTAAACTATAGTGTCCTTCATTGTAAACTATAGTGCGCGCAACGTCAACTTATTATCAGGGACAAGATACTGGATGACGCCATAGCGTCCATCGGTCAACCAGTTCGGGTCCTCCAGGGCCAACGCTTCCGGCTGGCCCGGCTTTAAGCCTACGGCCAGTTCCGATTTCAGCGTGCGCAATGCGAGGAAGGGCGCAGGGAAATAGCAGGCAACGTCTGCAACAGGGATCGTAAAGGTCCAGCGACGGTCACCCATCAGGCGGCGGTAGTTGGCGTCGCCCTTGACGAAGACCAGGGCTGCCGCGGCCAGATCACGCTGCAACGCCTCTGGCATCTCCCAGAAGGCAAGGGGCGCGTTCCAGAACAGGTCGGAGCGCATCCGCAGGCGACCATCGTTCAGGTAACCTTGCCACCTGGTGGCCAACGCCCGCACCTGCGCGTTCTCATCGGTTTTCAGTGTAGCGACGGTATGATAGACGTCTTTCGCCATCGTGTCGGATACGTAAGTCGGATGCGCTTTCACGTGCAGGGTGACCGTTCCGGCAATACCGCACGTCAGGAGATAATCTACCAGACAGAGATCGCAAACGAGTTCAAAGCCCGCGTTATCCACGATGAAGCGAATGTCAGCACCCCGCAGATCGGCCACCTTGCTCGCTACGGCTGGCGTATCGTCCACCAGGATGTTGGCCCGCTCGTCGTGCTCTGCCGCGCGGCTGAGGTCGTGACCTTCTGTGCCCGCAGGCCAGAGGCTCAGATCCATCCGGTTTCCCCATAAACCGTAATAAGCCAGCGATGTGAAGCGTGCTTGCTCCCAGATTTCATTCTGACTCACCCACGCATTAAGCCGCGCGCTCAAGGGCCGAAAGGGTTCCAACGCGGCCTGCAGTCCCGCACTCTTTTGCTTTTCAAAGGGGTCCGCGCCGTATGCCGGGCCGGGCGAGAAGTAGCGCGTTGCTTCCAGGATGCGACGGTAGAAATACGCTTCGGAGAAGTACCAGGGAATATCCAACCAACGAGCCCCCAAATAGGGCCTCAGATAGCCAGCCCAAGCGGCCAGGTCCGGGCCATTGTCGTCGTGCAGGGGGCGTATAGGCCCATAGGGGAGTTCAGCCGCCAGTCCCTCAAGAGAGCCGACGATGGCCGGGGGAAAATCGTTCTCGGCGATGGCGAGCCGGGCGATGCCGGCCAGGCGCACGCTGACGGTGTTGTAAGCGAAGGAGCCTTCTTCGGAATTCAACAGTGGCGGGGGCAGTGGTTCAGATGGACATAATGTGCGATTGTTCACTGGGGGGCCACCGTGGTCGTTCTGAACCAAACCCGCATCTCGCCGGGCGCGCGGTTATTCCAGACACAGTAGGGGACGGCCACCAGGTTAACCGGCCTGGTCTCCGGTGGACGATACTGATAGAGAGTATCACCCCATTCTCCTTCTTCTATCACCATCCCGGCCCCGCGCAACATGGTGACACCGCCCAGGAAGTCGGCGCGATGCTCCGCCTGCCAGCCCGATGGATCGCCTGCGGGTAGGGCGATGCGATCCAACGGGATACCGGGGTGATCGGCCCCTTCCAGGCAATAGACGATAGGGCCACGCTGTAGGGCGGCGCGCCCCAGCATCTGGCGGACTTTTGGATGGGCATGGACGTAGCGGACCGGCATCGCCATCTGCAAGCTGACTTCATCGCCAGGTTCCCATCTGCGGGAGATACCAATATAACCGTTATTCATACTCACGCCATCGGTTCGGGGTATCGCGGCGGCGGCAGCCGCGAGGTCGCCGTTCACGGATAATCGCCAATCATCGCACCAGGTCGGTACACGCACGTGGAGCGTAAACGCCATCGGCGAAGGCGGTAGTACCGTAATCTTGACCAACCCTTCCCACGGGTAGGAAGTGGATTGCCGGATCACAACTTCGTGCCCGTTGATCTCCAAACGTCCCTCTCCCTGCGCGAAGAGGTGTATCCAAGCCGTGTTCTCATCCTGAGAATAGAAATAGCCACCGATGCTGGTGATCAAGCGCGCGATGTTGGGTGGGCAGCAGGCACAGCCAAACCACTCCTGCCGGCGATGCTCGCCGCGGCTGGCGAGGGGGTTCACGTAGAGGAAATGTCGCCCATCCAACGAGACGCCGCTGAGCACGCCGTTGTAGAGGACACGCTCTGCCACATCTGCATACTGCGCGTCGCCTGTCAATTGTAGCATCCGGTGACCCCAGAACACCAGCCCGATGGCCGCACAGGTCTCGGCATACGCCGTGTCGTCGGGTAGGTCGTAGTCCGTCGTGAATCCTTCATTGGCGGCTGCTGAGCCGAGCCCGCCGGTTACGTACAGGCGTTTCGTACACAAGTGCCGCCACAAGCGTTCACAGACGTTGAACGATTCCACGTCTGCCGTCTCCCGGGCCAGGTCGGCCAGGGCGCAGTAGAGATAGGTGGCGCGCACGGCGTGACCGGTCACCTCTGTTTGCTCGCGCATTGGCACGTGCGCCTGCATGTAGGCGTAGGTCTTGGCCCAGAAGCGTGTGGGGTCTTCGCCGCGGGCTCGTGCTTCTTCGTCGTAATAGTAAGGCCGTCGGCCGCGCTCATCTATAAAATACTGCGCCAGGCGCAGATAGCGCGGCTCGCCCGTCGCGTGAAGGAGCTTGACCAATGCCAGTTCTATCTCTTCGTGGCCGCAGTAGCCCCGCTTCTGGCCCGGTTCACGCCCAAAGGTGGCATCAATGTGATCGGCATAGCGGCGGGCGGCATCCAGCAGGGACCGCTTGCCCGTCGCCTGGTAATGGGCAACCGCTGCTTCCATCAAATGACCGGCGCAATAGAGTTCGTGGGCATCGCGCAGGTTCGTCCAGCGCTTCTCCGGCTCCACGGCGATGAAGTGGCTGTTGAGGTAGCCATCCGGCTGTTGCGCACGGGCGATCTTGCCAATCAATGCGTCCAATAGGCCATCCAAATTTGCATCGTAGTGCGTTGCCAGGGAATTGCTGGCGGCCTCAATCCACTTGGCGACGTCGGAATCCCAGAAGATGTGGGGAGGATTGGGGTCGCCCGGTTTCCAGGTCAGGTCCCAGGCAGCGATGCGTCCCGTGCGTTCGCACTGTTCGTATTCGTGGGGAATCGTCGCCTCGCGATTCACTTCCTGGCGGGGAGCCCAGAAGGAATCCAGCAGATTTACCCGCGTAAAGGGAACAGGACCTAACGTCCGACTTAGATTGAACATGGTGCTCCAATTCACAGGGAACTTCTTAGAACACACCACATTATACACCTTTTGTGGACCATGATATAATATCCCAGAGGTGCATAAGATGGCTAGAGAACTCAAGCGCATGTCATTTGCTGAATTTGTCACCAACCTGGACTACATCTTTGATCGTATCGTGCGCGAAGAGAAGGAAGTTGTGGTTGAGAAAGAGGATAAGATCGTGATTCTGAGACCAGGGCGATCCACCAGGAGGCGGCGTCGTGGGAAAGCGAGTGCTGCCGACGAGGCTTTCCGTTCAGCCTTTGGGGGATGGAAAGGCATCGTGGATGTAGGTACTTTCAAAGAGAACGTGGATTCCGCGCGTGGTTCCGGCCGTCCTCCTGTTAGTCTATGAAATACCTGATAGATACC
>JADYZS010000485.1 GCA_020853075.1 Anaerolineae bacterium
ACGCTGTCGTTGAGGCCGAGAAGTCGGCGGGTGTGTATGACTTGTAGCGGACGAGTTTGGCGCCGTCGGGCTTGTTGATGGTCAGGTTGACGGTGGGCAAGAGCGGCCCCCGGCGTTTGGTGAAGGGGCGCGTGTAATAGACGATGACGGCGGTGCTGCCGTCATCCAATTGCGCGTCAAAATACCACCACTCAAAAGTGTTTGGCTGTGAAGCGGTGCGCCAGGCATCCTCCCAGGGCTGCGGCTCCGGCGTCAATCCCTCTCGTGCCAGCCAGCCGGGTTGCCAGGTCGGTACGAGTCTCTTGCCCATTCTGTACCCTCATTACGGGATCAGTCTAGCGCTTCACAGCCAACGGCAGAAATCGCCGGTAGGGGTCGTACAACGCGACGTTGATCCCTGAAATCGGGCTGCTCGACACGACCACCGTTGCCGGATACCAGGCAAAAGGCTCATCAGGCTCCGGCGACCCCATGTCACCATCCCGATCCATGAACGCGGCGACCTGATACCTGCCATCGGCCACGCCCGTGATGTTGTAGGGGCCAGGCCCGCTGCGCACGGTTGCATATTCGGGTGGCCCCGAAGTACCTTCCTGCCAGACGATGACGACGATGTTGTGAGTGCCGGAGATGGCCCCGCGATAGCTCACCTGGCCGGATATGGCGCCTCTGGCCGGATCGGTCAGGACAATGTTCACGCCCGTGACGACGTTGCTCCCCGTAATGGTCACGGTAACCGGGTAGCGACCCATCGGATCTACACCCTGGGTTGGCGGGCCGCCGCTGTCGTCGGCATCCAGGTAGGCACCGACGATGTAATCCCCGTCGGGCACGTTGTCCAATTCGTAGGGGCCAGGCGCAGGGATCGCTGTGCCAGCTACAGGAGGACCTTCCATGGTTGTGGCATAGACATAGACCAGATGTGTGCCAGTGACGGTCCCCGTGTAGGCGATGGCGCCGCGGATAGTGCCACCGGCAGACGGCGACGCGCGGCCGGGTAGCACCAGCCACAGCGCCCAGAGCGCGCCCACGAGCACGACAGCACCCGCTATGTGCCTGGCTCTCATAATCGGCCTCCTTCACGACAAAGAGAATAAAGACAAGCACGGCAGAAAGCGGCGAGGAGGGTGATGTGCGTTATGAGGATGGTTCGGGTTGTGGGTGACTGCCAGCACTATACCATGGCGATTATGTCACGATTAATTGGAAGAAGATGCAGGATAGAGTTGGGCTTCTATCGCCCGTGGCAAGAGCCGGATGATGCCATCAATGATTGGATACGCCCTACGGCAGTTGGCGCATAATAATCCGCCACCTTCCTGCACCAGTTGAGTTGAACGACAGTCCAGACATATTAGCCGTTCACGGAAATCCGAGCTGGCCGGTTCACCCTCGGCTTTTTCGCACGGTCCCTTCACGTTACCGCCCGTGATACTCGCTAGAAGGGTATTCAACAGAGGTCTGTGGAGGTCGGTATGGAGACGTAAACGTCTGCTGATTTCCAGACTGACCCGGCTGAAAGGCCGCAATGCTTCACGCCATAAGCCTATATCAAATCGCGCTTCGGTCATACCAAGCGAACGCTCCCATGCGCCATCATCCCAGAATATCTTCTCCACGCGCAGTTTATAACCGAGCCTCTGCAAACGCGTCGGCGGACGAGAAAGCGAACGATTTCCACGCAGTAGCCGCAGCACCGGGCTATCCATTGGCTCTTCATTGAAATAGAAATATCCTCCTTTGCCGAGCACACGATAACACTCTGCGACTACAGGAATCGGATTCTCAAAATGGTGCAATGCCTGGTAGGCAAAAACGAATTGGAATGTGTTTGCCATAAACGGGATATGATGTGCGTCGCAGCAGATCAGCATAGGTTTGCGAGCGTAATTCATAAGCGAGAGGATATATCGGCTATCGCGCAGAGATTGCAGACTAATATCTGTGGCTACCCCGTCCGTCGGGAAGTTATTCAAGAGTGCTATGCTTCTCTGCGCGCTGCCGGCGCCAATCTCAAGAAAAGGACCGAGTGAAACACCTCGTTCTCTAAGTTCTTTCGCATCATTTACTATCGTATTGCAACGTTCACGGTGCATGGCTGCAAGATTCGGATCTTTGATGATACCTTCACCATGAAAAGGCCGGCTAGATTCAGCCCTCTTTGCATCCAGACTTTGCTGTTGTGGTGCTTCCATATACCTCTCACTGATACCGAGGATATTGTGGTTTATTCGGTGGCCGCGATCACCTGAGCCTGCGTAGCCCGTAGCAGTTCATCCGGTCTGATGCGTAGGAGGTAGTCTATGGCCCCGCCGCCCCCGAAAACCTCTTCTTGATCCAGAACGTGCCGATCCAGCAGCGTTGGCAAAGTCTGCGCGTGGCCGAAGGGCGGCATCGTGCCCACCGGATAACCCGTCTCCGCCAGCACGACGTCGGACGGCGCAAGGCGGACACGCTTTTTGCTGAGACCGAAGCGAGCGGCCAGCAGCCCCTGGCTTATCCTGCCCAACCCACAGGCAATGACAAGGTGGGGTCGGCCATCAATCAAGAAGACGACGGTCTTGACGATCTGTTCCGGGCGCACACCGAGGGCCCGCGCAGCATCGGCGACCGTCGGCGTCTCCACCGGCATGGGGATCATCTCGGCCCGGATGCCGTGTTGGGTGATGTAGGTGGAAAGGTCAGTGGCGGTTAGCATAGAGGGGAAGGAAGGATCGCTTCCACCTCCACCAGACAATCGTAGAACGTCGCGCCGCCGGCCATGTCGCTCACGGCCTGCGACGTAACACGGTGTATATTGCGCCCATCGGGACCCAGTTTCCCCCACCAGACGCCCGGCGCCATCACCACGCCGGGGCGCACCCCTTCCGTCACGCGTGCCTTGACTGTGAAAGTGCCCCGGTCGTTGAAGATGCGTACCATATCGCCCGTGGCGATGCCGCGATCATCCGCATCCTCCGGGTGGATCAGGAGTTCCGGCTCGCCCACGCGGCGGCGCAGATGATCCACATTGACGAAAGTAGAGTTCAGGAAGTAGTGCGCAGGTGGCGAGACGCAGGCCAGTGGGTAGCGCGCCGCCAATCCGGGCGCGGATTCCGCGCTCTCGCGCGGAGGCGTGAAGGCGGGTAAGGGATCAAAGCCATCGCGCGCCATTTGCGCGGAATAGAACTCGCATTTGCCGGAGGGCGTAGGGAAGCGTCCCTCTGCAAAGGGGATGAAAGGTTCAGGGATGCTAAGACGGGCGAAGCCTTCCTGCAAGAGTCGCTCAAAGGTGATACCTTGGAGGGCGGGCGCGTTGCTCGCCAGGGCCTGGCGGATCAGGTCGGTGTCGCTATCCTCAAAATAGGCATCGGTGAAGCCCAGGCGATACGCCAGGAGACGAAAAACCTCGCTGTTGGGTTTGCACTCACCCAACGGCGCGATGGCCGGCTGGTTCAATTGCAGGTAATAGTGGCCGTAAGGCTTGTTGAGATCCCAATGCTCAAACTGGGTCGTCGCCGGCAGCACGATGTCGGCATAGTCCGTCGTGTCGGTCAGGAACTGTTCCAAAACTACTGTGAAAAGGTCCTCCCGTTTCAGCCCGCGCACGACTTCCTCCTGATCCGGCGCGACCGCCGCCGGGTTGGAGTTATAGATGCAGAGCGCCATCACGGGCGGATCTTCCACCTCATTCAGTATCCTGCCGAGTTCAATCATGTTCAGCGCGCGCGTGGCGGGAGGGATGAGGTCGGGGCACTCCAGGGCTTTGGTGTTCAGAGGAAAGGCCCCGCTGGTGTTCAGTTGGATGCCGCCGCCGTGATCGCGCCATGCTCCCACGACAGCAGGGAGACAGGAGATGGTGCGCATCGCCATACCACCCCCCGCGTGGCGCTGCAAGCCGTAGTTAACCCGGATGACCGCGGGCCGCGTTGTGGCATAATCGCGAGCCAACGCCGCGATCTCCTCGGCAGGGAGGCCGGTGAGGGGCGCAGCCCGCTCTGGCGCCCACTCGGCCACCCGCTCCCGCAGAAGGTCACCGCCGAGGCAGTAGTGTTCAATGTAATCCCGATCCTCCAACCCCTCTGCGAAGATCACGTGCATCATCGCCAGGGCCAGCGCGGCATCGGTGCCGGGGCGGATGGGAAGCCATCGGTCGGATTGGGCCGCGGTGCGGGTGCGCACCGGATCTATACAGACGACGCGCGCGCCCTGCTTGCGCGCCTCCATGATGAAGGGCCACAAATGGACGTTGGACGTGAGGATGTTGGAGCCCCAGATGAGGATGAAGCGGGCAGCAGCGAAAGCCTCTGGCGGCGTGCCGATGCTGGCCCCTACGGTGTACTTGTACCCCTTCGTGCCCGCGGTGGAGCAGATGGTGCGCACCAAGAGTGACGCGCCCAACTTGTGAAAGAAACGCCGGTCCATGCTCTGGCCTTGCACGAAGCCCATCGTGCCGGCATAGCTGTAAGGCAGGATCGCCTGGGGCCCGTACTCCCCTTGGGCGATGGCGAGAAAGCGGGAGGCGACTTCATCCAACGCCTCATCCCAGGTGATGCGTGCGAACTTACCTGCACCCTTCGCACCCACCCGCCGAAGAGGATGGAGGACCCGCCCCGGATGATAGACGCGCTCAATGTAGCGATCTACCTTCGTGCAGAGAAAGCCGCGCGTGATGGGGTGGTCGGGGTTGCCCCGGAGGTCAACAGCCTTGCCATCTTGCACCGTCACAACCCATGAGCAGGTATCGGGGCAATCGTGGGGACAGGCGCCCACCACTCGCCGGATGCCGCTACTATCAGGCGGGGGTAACTCCATCCTCATATCCTCACCATCCGTCACAACCAAGAGATAGCATCCACGATGATCGGGGCTACGTCAGCCGGCAAACTCATACGCCTCCAGGCCGCGCACGCCCGGCCTGACACGGAAGAGGCCACCGGCGTGGGGCTGTTTGGCTAACGCTCGTTCATCAAGGCCAATTCGGGCCGAGGTGATGTAGAGCACATCCAGACGGGGCCCGCCGAACCAACAGGCCGTAGACTGCCTCGCGGGAACAGGGATAGTCTGCAACAACTTCCCATTCGCCGGGTTCCAACGGGTCACGCGGCTGCCGCCCCAATGGGCCACCCACAACATCCCTTCCGCGTCAATGGTCATCCCATCCGGGAAACCGTCTTTCTCAGGAATGGTGATGGCGACACGGCGATTAGCAATGGAGCCGGTCTCAACGTCGTAATCAAAAGCGTCCACCGTGTGGGTCTGTGTGTCAATGAAGTACATGGCCTTTTGATTGAGGCTCCACGCGATGCCGTTGGAGACCGTGACTTTGTCCAGCATCTTCCGCACGCGGTGATCCTTATCCATGCAATACAGGCTGCCCGCTTCTGCGACGCCTGTCAGCGACATCGTGCCTGCCCAGAACCTGCCGGCAGGGTCGCACTTACCATCGTTGAAACGGGTATCCGGCAGGTGGCTTTCCGGGTCGTGGACGACCTTCAGTTGTTGAGTATCCAGGTCCAGGCTGGCGAAGCCATGATACACCGCGACCATGACACCGCCCGACTTGCGCGGCACCACCGTGCCCACGTACTGCCCGACGTCAATAGCGCGATCCTGGTTCGTAGCCGGATCATAGACGTGGACCTTCTTCTCCATAATGTCCACCCAATAGAGAACCTGCTTCTGGGCATGCCAGATCGGCCCCTCGCCCAAAGTCGCTTTAGCATCAACCACGAGTTCAACGGAGTCAGACACAGGGCTTCCTCCTTCTTTGTCTTATTGGGGGGTAGTATTATGTAATAGGCTGTTTTTGTCAAGGTGTACGGGCTGAAGTTCAGACAAATTTAGTTTTCCTTCGCTTTACAAATCTTGAATTTTGGGGTATAATGTGCACGTAATGTTAAGGCCGACTGAGAGACCGCCTCTCAGTTTTTTGCTTCCGCTCCACGCCTTATCAAAGCCCCGCGTGCATAATGCCGCCGGTGCTTTTTTGATACCTTTTCCTGCTCAAGCGAGGGCGCATGTCTGCAAACAATAAAGAAGTATATGTAACCCAGGAAGGGTTACAGAAGATACAGGAAGAATTGGATTTTCTGAAATCCGTACGCCGCACGGAGATCGCCCGGCGTATCCGTGAAGCAAAGGAAGCGGGCGACATCATGGAGAACGCAGGATACGATGAGGCCAAGAACGAGCAGGCCTTTGTAGAAGGGCGCATCCTCCAACTGGAGCAGATGGTGCGCAACGCCGTCCTGATCGGTGAACAGGTTCGCCACGACCACGTGGAGTTAGGCCACTACGTTACGGTGCGAGAGCAGAACACAAATGAATTGGAGCGCTACCTTATCGTCGGTTCTGCTGAAGCCGCCCCTGGCGACGGGCGCATCTCCAACGAGTCGCCTCTAGGAAAAGCCTTGATGAACCGGCGCGAGGGTGAGCATGTAACCGTCAAGACCCCCGGTGGCACTCTCCAGTTTGAGATTGTTAAGATAGAATGATATGACCAGGCTACCAGGGCCAGGAACCTCGTGGTAGTGATGGTCTGGTGACGCGCGATGGAAAGCCTATCCGTCGCGCGTCTTATTGCGATCATGAGGAGGCAAAGTGCCTGAGACCTTGACCGATCAGGAATTGGTGCGCCGTGCGAAGGCGCAGCGACTGCGGGCGCAGGGGCAGGATCCCTATCCGCCCCGTTGCGAGCGCACCCACACCATCGCCGAGGCTCGCCACGGCTACGAGAACGGAGAGATTGCAAATAACCACGCGGTGAGCCTCGCCGGAAGGCTCATCTCCATTCGGATCATGGGCAGAGCCTCCTTTGCCCACCTGGAGGATGGCACGGGCCGCATCCAACTTTTCTTCAGGAAAGACGCTCTCGGCGATGCTTCATACGAGGCCTTCAAGGGCGATTTAGACCTGGGTGATTTCGTCGGCGCGACCGGCACACTCTTCACAACGAAGACGGGCGAAGTGACGGTCTCTGTGGAACGATGGCAACTCCTGGCCAAGGCGATGCACCCGCTGCCTGACAAGTGGCATGGCCTCAAAGACGTTGAGACGCGCTACCGCCAACGCTACGTGGACCTCCTGGTAAATCCCGACGTGCGGCGTGTCTTTGTCACGCGGGCGCGCCTCATCGCGGCCCTGCGCCGCTTCCTGGATAGCCGTGGCTTCTTAGAAGTTGAAACGCCGATCCTGCAACCTATCTACGGGGGCGCGGCTGCCAAGCCCTTTATGACCCATCACAATCCACTGGACCAGGATCTCTACCTGCGCATCAGTTTTGAGCTCTACCTGAAGCGGCTCCTGGTGGGCGGGTACGAACGGGTCTATGAGATCGGGCGAGACTTCCGTAACGAAGGCGTCTCCTTCAAACACAATCCGGAATTCACACAACTGGAATTCTACCAGGCGTATGCCGATTATAACGAAGTGATGAGGATCACCGAGGAGATGATCGCCTACGTGGCCGACGAGGTGTTGGGCACACGGCGGATCACCTACCAGGAGCACGAGATTGACCTCTCTCCCCCCTGGCCGCGCCTCGCCCTGCGCCGGGCTATCCTTGAGAGAACCGGCATAGACTACGACCAACACCCGACGGCTGAGGGCCTGTACCAGGCCATCCGGGCGATAGGCGGCAACGTAGAACCCAAAGCGACCCGGGGCAAACTGATAGATGCGCTCCTCAGCAATTACGTGGAGCCCCATCTCATACAGCCTACGTTCTTAACGGACTACCCGCTGGAAGTATCGCCGCTGGCGAAAATGAAGCCGGGCCACCCCGATACCGTAGAGCGCTTTGAGGGCTTCGTCGGCGGCATGGAGATCTGCAATGCCTTCAGCGAACTGAACGATCCCGAAGATCAGGAGGCGCGATTTATCGCCATGGGGCGCGACGCAGCCGCGGGCGATGAGGAAGCGCACCCGATGGACGATGACTTCCTGCGCGCGCTCCGCTACGGCATGCCGCCCACAGGCGGTTTTGGTATGGGGATTGACCGTTTGACTATGCTACTCACGAACCAGGCTTCCATTCGCGAGGTCATCCTCTTCCCTCACCTGCGCAGCAAGGAGTGACCTGTGGCTCGCCCGCTGTACGTCGCCATCGTTTGGCACATGCACCAGCCCTCGTACAAGAATCCGGCGACCGGCATCTACGAGTTGCCCTGGGTGCGACTACACGGAGCCAGAAACTACCTCCGCATGGCAGACCTGGTTAGCGACCATCCGGGAGCCCACGTCACGTTCAACCTCGTCCCTTGCCTGGTGGAACAACTGGCCGAGTATGCGACAGGCAGGGCAGAGGATCGGTTGATGCGGCTCGCCTTGCAGGAAGAGTTGAGCCGGGAAGAGAAACGCTATCTCCTCAATATCTGCCATAGCCCCCGGTGGCAGCAGAAAGGCCGCCGCCAGCATCGTTACACCTTGTTGCAAGCGCGGCGCACCGAAGCCATCGCCTATCCGGATGCGTTCACTCGGCAGGACTACCGCGACCTCGTCGTCTGGTTCAACCTGACCGCGATGGATCTCAACTGGCTGGAGCGCGACGAACGGCTGCAAGGGTTGGTTTTCAAAGAGCGCAACTTCACCGCAGAGGATATAACGACCATTCATGCCGTCCAGCAGGAGATCATCGCCCGCACGCTACCGCGCTACCGGGAATTGCAGGATCAGGGCCAGATAGAACTGACTACGACTCCTTACTACCACCCTATTTTGCCGCTGTTAATAGATACCGAGAGCGCGCAGCGTGCCACCCCCGGCCTGCCGCTTCCTGCGCTTCCGCTCCGTGCGCCGGAGGACGCCGAGGCCCAGTTGCGAAGGGCCTACGAGTACCATAGGGAGGTCTTCGGACGCGCGCCGCGAGGGTTGTGGCCG